>JANYDX010000526.1 GCA_025363395.1 Verrucomicrobiota bacterium | reverse complement strand
CGCCTTGGCATATTCGGGACGCATTTCGAGCCCCTGGGTAATCGGGGTGAATTTCTGTTCTCCAATGGCGGCGGTGAGCCGGCCTTGCAGCAAGGCCTTGGCGCCCTCGCCGAAACCTTCCCACTTCTCCTGCAATTGCTGGAGCAGTTTGAGCCGGGCGGTTTTTTGCGCCAGACTGCGGTCGATGTCCTGGAGCTTGCGCTGGGCTTCGCGAAAGGCGTGGGTCGCCGCCTGCAATGCGGCTTGCGCGGCCTGCGCCTCGCTGTTGCTCCGACTGGTTTCAGCGCGCGCTTCCTCGACGCGGGCCTGCACGTCGGCGAGCGCCTGAACGGCCGCCTCAACCGCGGCGCGCAGCTCGGCGAGTTGGGTGGAAAGCTGGTCAAATTTGTGCTGGCTCGTCCGGGCATCGACTTCGAGGCCGGAACTTTCGGTGCGATGGCGGGCGACCGCACTCTCCAGTTGCAGCAGGTGAAACTTATCCTGATTGAGCTGCTGTTCCGCCTTGGTCAACTCACCCTCGGTGATGGCCAGCTCGCGGTTGCGATCCTGGAACACCGCATCGGAACTGCCGAGCATGCTCAACTGCATCTGCTTGTCCTGCGCGCCCGTATCGACCTGGGACGCGAGTTCCTTCAATTGCATTTCCAGTTCGGCGAGATCATCGGTGCTGGAGACAATGCGCTCTTCCAAACCGGCGCGTTTGACCTGCGCCATTCCCGCCTGGTTTTCCGCCTGTTCCTTTTGCGAACGAAGATCGAAGACGGTCTGCTGCGCGTCCTGCACGCGTTGGTTCAGGGTACTGCGGGCGGCCTTGTTGCCTTCCAGGGAGCCACTGCGCTCCTCAAGGAGGGCACGGCGGTTTTCGGCGGCGGTGCGCAAGGCCGCCACGCGGCTGTCGAGATCGGCCAAGGCGGTGCTGAGCTGGTGGTGTTGAAAACCGCTTTGCGCGAGGGCGAGCTGGCGCAGACGAAAACTGAGGCGCTTGAAACGCATGGCCTTGGCGGCCTGGCGCTTCAAGGTGCCGATCTGGCGGGCTACCTCGTTGATCACGTCCGACACGCGCGCGAGATTTTGTTCGGTGAGCGCGAGCTTGTTCATCGCCTCGCGGCGCTGGCTCTTGTACTTCGTGATTCCCGCAGCCTCCTCGAACACCACGCGACGTTCCTCGGGCTTCGAGGAAAGGATCTGGTCGATCTGGCCCTGCGCCATGATCGAATAGCTGGTGCGGCCCACGCCGGTGTCCATAAAAAGCTTGTGGATATCCTTCAGCCGGCAGGGCTGGCCGTTGAAATAATATTCGCCGGCCCCGTCACGGGCGACACGGCGCATGATCTCGATCTCGTGAAACTCGCTGCCGAGCTGTTTTTCGCAATCGGTGAGCAGCAAGGCGACCTCGGCAAACTGAGCGGACTTGCGGGTATCGGCGCCTTCGAAGATGACGTCCTGCATTTTACCACCGCGCAGCGCCTTGGCGCTTTGCTCGCCCAACACCCAGCGGATCGCGTCTGCGATGTTGCTCTTGCCGCAACCATTGGGGCCGACAATGGCCGTGACCCCGGGCTGGAAATTGAGCGTGGTGTTGTCGGCGAAACTTTTAAAGCCGTGGAGTTTGAGCGCCTTGAGATACATTGAGCTTAAAAAGTCAGACTAGAGGGAGCGCATTTCCACGGTGCAACGGAAAAAACGCCTTTTCCCGCTCTGAAAATCACCGTCCCACCCTGCTTTTTAGCTGGCCATGCAGTCAATCCACTTCCAACCGCTTGCCCAGGCTGATCGAACCCTCGACGGCGAAGCCAAGACGGCGATAGAATTCAATCACATCGGGGTTGTCGGATCGGACCTGCAGATTGATTTTCGGACAACCCGCCGCGCGCAACTGCCGCTCAGCTTCAGTCATGAGTGCCCGTCCGAAACCACTGCGACGGTGGCCGGAATCGACGGCGAGATAGTTAATCCAGCCCCGGTGGCCTTCATAGCCGGCCATGACTGCCGCAACAATCCGGCCGTCGAATTCCCCGACCAGAAACCACTCCGGGTTTACCTTGAGTTTGCGGGCGATGTCCTGGCGCGGATCATTTTGCGGACGAATCAGTCCACCGGCCCGCCAGAGCGCGAGGACGGCGGTTTCGTCAGCTGCGCGATAGGGGCGGATAATCATGGCAGGGGCGGAATTTTAACCATGGAAGATGCAGAACAAACGGAAGTAGGTAGCCACTAGTAAAGATGCCCCGGAGTGAGCACCGGGGCATTTGATCAAACCCGCCATGCCTCTATTTCTTGTCGTTTTTGTAGGAGCCTGCTCGCAGGCGATTCGGAACGCCCGTCAACGGACCAATCGCAGAATCGCCTGCAAGCAGGCTCATACATTCCGACCAAGCCGGAGCAAGCTGCTCCGGGGTATTGGACCCAAAGGGAATAAACACCAACGACTGAAAATGTAAATGCGCGGCAGCGGAAGGCCCGCACTTTAAAATCATGCTCTCCTTGCTCCAGCGGGGTGAAAGCGGTGCGGGTCTTTTTATCGGGCGGGGCCAACGATCCTCGTTAATCACTTGTGATCCCACGGCAGCTTGATCTGCATTTTTTCGTATTTCCAAATGCGGACGACTTCGAACATTTTTCCCGGATTCAAGATGCCGCGTGGATCGAGGGCCTGCTTCACCGCTTGCATGGCTTTTATCTGCGCGGGCCGGTGCTGAAGGCGGAGAAATGGCGTCTTCGCCAGGCCGATGCCGTGCTCGCCGGAAATTGCACCGCCCAACGCCACCACCGTCTCCATGAGCTTTTGCACCGCCGTCTCCGCCGCCATGGTTTCACTGGCATTGGCGCGGTGATACATGATGTTCACGTGCAAATTGCCGTCAGCCAGATGGCCGAAGGTCGGAATCGGAAGTTTGGAGGAACGCTTCAACCGCGCAAGAAACCGCGCGAACTTTTCGTAGTTCCGCATCGGCACCACGATGTCCTCATTCAGTTTTGCATCGCCGAGTTCAAACATCGCGCCCGAGCACTTGCGTCGCACCGCCCAGAGTTCCTCGGCTTCCTCACGATTCTTCGCTTCCTTAAAGGCGAGCGCCTGCGTCTGCGCCCAGGCAAGCACTTCAAATTTCAAATCATCGATCTCGCTCACCCCGCCGGCAAATTCCAGCAGGATGACCGGCCGCCCCGCCTGGCCGGGAAACACCGTTTTGCCCGTCGCCCGCTCGGCACAAAGCACGCTCTCGCGATCCAGGAATTCACAAATCGCCGGCTGCACCCGCGCCCGAAAGAGAAGCCGCGCCGCCTTGAGCGCAGTGGCCTCGTCGGCGAAAGCGGTGAGCAACGTCCACCGCGCCGCCGGCTGCGGGATAAGCTTGAGTACCGCGCCCGTGACAATCCCGAGCATGCCCTCGCTGCCGATCCACAAGTCACGCAAATTAAATCCCGCGGAAAATTTCTTCGTGGCAGTTCCCCACTCAACATATTCCCCGGTGGGTAGAAATCCGCGCACCGCGATGACAAAGTCGCGGGTCACGCCATATTTTCCGCCGTGCATTCCGCCAGCGTTGCAGGCGATGTTGCCACCGATGGTGCAATACTCCTTCGATGACGGATCGGGCGGATAAAACCAGCCCTTTGCCGCAGCGGCCGTCTGCACCGCCGCGTTGGTCGCGCCGGCATCGACGTGCGCCATGCCGGCATCGGCGTCGATCCGCACCCGCTTCAGGCGGCGCATATCGAGGACCCAGCCCCCTTGCACCGGTGCGGCCGCTCCCGTCAAGGTGGTGCCCCGGCCGCGCACGGTCACGGACACGCGATGCCGGTTCGCCAATTCAAGCACCGAGCCGATGTCCTTCTCCGCGCGCGGTCTGATCACCGCTTCGGGCAGGAAGGATATTTTGCTACTGTCGAATGAGGCCGCCCATCGGCCCTCGGATGAGAGATCGACCCGCGCGCCCAGTCGGCGCTTCAGAGCAGCAGTGGCTTGTGGATGAAGTTTCATTAGCGAAATAATCAGCAAAGCCACCTAAGTCCGGAGGGCAACCACACATGACATGATCAACGCAAGTTTCGCTTTGAATGTGCCCGCGGAGCCTGTTGTTTTAACGATTCCATGACCCGAGTCCTTCTGACCACCACCTCTTTTCAAGACACACCCGGCATTCATCATGACATGCTGGCCAAAGCCGGTTTTGAAATCGTCCGTGAACGCGGCCCGCTTTCCGAAGCCCGCATGCTTGAACTCGCCGGCCAGTTCGACGCCTACCTCTGCGGCGACGATGCCATGACCCGCGCCGTGATCGCGAAGTCCCTGCCCCGCCTGAAGGTCATCAGCAAATATGGCATCGGACTCGACAAGATCGATCTCAAGGCCGCCACCGATCTGAAAGTCCCCGTGCTTTTCACCCCCGGCGTCAACCACACCACGGTCGCAGAACACACCTTCTGCCTCATGCTCGCCGCCGTCCGCAATCTCGTCGTCGAAGCCAACCACACGGCCGCCGGACGCTGGACGCGCATCACCGGCAACGAGGTCTGCGGCAAGACGCTTGCCATCGTCGGATTCGGGCGCATTGGCAAGGAAGTGGCCATCCGCGCCAAGGCCTTCGGCCTGAATGTCATTGGTTATGGAAATTATTGGGATGAAGACTTCGCCCGCCGGCACGACATCAAGCGGGTGGAAAACTTTGACGACGTCCTCCGCCAGGCGGACGTGATTTCGCTCCACACGAAGCTGACACCCGCGACCAAGGGGCTGATCAACGCGAAGAATTTCCCGTTGATCAAAAAGGGCGCGGTCATCGTCAACACCGGCCGCGGCGAACTCGTCGATCTTACCGCGCTGGTCGAAGCGCTCAAATCCAACCACCTCCTCGCCTACGCTGCCGACGTGCTGGATCAGGAACCGCCGCCCGCTGATCACCCTCTGCTTGGTCTGCCAAACGTCATCATTACCCCGCACATCGGTTCACGCACCCACGAAAGCGTTCAGCGCCAGGCTTCGTGCGCCGTCGAAAACCTGACCCTCTTCCTCGCCGGCAAAAAGCCGATCGCCCAGGCGAATGAAGTTTGACGGGCGCCGAGCTCCGGAACGACAAATTCACGAATGACGAACGGCCAATGCACAAATTGAGCCCCCTCCATTTCATCCTTCGTTATTCGTCATTTCAAAACAAGCCCACTGCACTCACTCGGCTTTCTACACTTAATTCTTTCTGCCCTTCAGCTTTTCTTATCCCATGCCCGACACCTACTACATCGTTTCCGAAGCCCAGCACAACGCGCTGATTGCCGCCGCCTACCAGCATCGCGGTTTCCACGCTGACGAAGCCGGCGAAGGCGCGCGTTTCTGCGCCGAGGCTTCGCGCCACGGTATCCGTACCCACAACGGCATCAAGGCGCTGCACCTCGACCATCTTTTCGGTTCTGGCTCCAAGGGTTGCGTGCCAGGTGCGCAGATCGAGGAAACGCCCTCGCGGTTCCCCGCCGCAAAAATCTGGAACGCCAACAAAAAACTCGGTCAGGCCACCGCTTACCGCGCGATGGATGAGGCGATCCGCCTCGCGGAGAAGTACGGCGTCGGCACGGTCTCCGTCGACAACGCCTTTCATTATCTATGGGGCGGCGGCTACGTGATGGATGCGGCGAAAAAAGGTTACATCGCCTACACCAACTGCACGGCGGCGCTCGCGGAGGTTGTCCCTTTTGGCGGGAAATTCCCGACGCTCGGCACCAATCCCCACTCGTGGGGCTTTCCCACGACTGACGCCGTGGGCTATCCGATCGTGATCGACTGGGCCACCTCCGTGGTCGCCATGGGCCGCGTGCAGCAGCTCAAGCGCGAAGGCAAACAACTCCCAGCCCTCGCCGCCGTGGACAAGGATGGCAATCCCACCATCGACCCAAATCTGGCGGTCTCACTGCTGCCGTTCGGCGCGCACAAGGGTTACGGACTTTCGCTCATCAACGAAATCGTCGGCGGCTTCGTCGGCGGATCGCTGCCGACCCTCCGCAACCGCTGGGACCAAGCGGAGGGCGACAAGGGAACGTGTGTTTTCTTTTTCCAAGTCATCCACCCCGACGCGATCAACGGCGGTGCCTTTGCCAAGGGCCGCAACCAGTCGCAAAATGTGAAGGCCGTCATCGCCGACGTGCTCGGTCACGGCAACGACAAGTCGATGCTGCCGGGCCAGCTCGAAGCCGAATGGGCGAAGAAAACCGCCGCGGCCGGAGGCCTGCTCTTTAGCAAGGCCGAGATCGATGCCTTTAACGAACTCGCCGCTGAAGCCGGGCAACCTCTCTGGCAAATCGAGTCGTTTAAAACCGTGGTGCTTTAACGAGGAACATAGAGTGGTTTATCCTTCAAGCGCGGGCACGATGGACCCATGTTTCACAAACCCGGCGGACTACGGATAGTCCGGCCTACCACCAGCAAGCTATTTAGGCCCGCGACACGGAGCTGGTGTTGAACCTGTCCAACCACGCCATAGCCAGCCCGTGCTCAATTCGCTGTACCACCGAGGTCGTAAGGCAAAATGTCCTCAGGCTTCAGCGAAAATTCCATGTGGACAAATCCACCGGAGCCATCGCCCACGTAATAATCAGCTCGGATCCACAGCGGCCGCTTCCGGAAATAGATGACGCCGTAGAGATGGGTCAGACGACTTCCGACTGCTCTTGGGGTAAAAACCTCCGTGTCAATCACCGGGCCCAGTTTGGCGCTGAGCGCGTTGAATTTTGTCCGCAACTCGTCGACCCGCTGCGCCTCTTCCGGAAGATACCAGGCATTGAGCAAAACCTCCGGTCCGGTTTTCTGCGCGCCCTGCAGGCCGGCACGGAAGGTGGTGATGGCATCGGAGCCAAGGCAGCGCAGGCCGCAGGCAAGGGTCAGCAGGATCAGGATTTTTTTCATGTAATTAAAGGGGCGTTTAGATTTCGAAAGTTTCGCATGTCGGGGCAAACCAGGCCAATGGCTTTCTTGGTAATCAACCGTCGAGCTGGTCGCGAGTCAGAATCTCACGTCAAACTCACGTAAAATTACCCCAACCCGGACTTTATCCGACTTTGGGGACACATTTCGTCCGCCGTGAAAAGAGCGGCGAGCAGGCGGATTAACGTTCCAAAACTGAATCTCAATCTGGGGTAAACTCCTTGCAAAATGGGACGATAGGAAAGGATTCCTGCTTCCATCCCATGACCTGTCCCGCGCCCCCGAACGTTCGGGAGAAAAACAACCGCATCCTGATTATCGACGATAATCAGGCTATCCATGCGGACATCCGGAAAATATTATGCCCGGTGGTCACTGATGCGGCTGTTGCCCTGGATGCCCTTGAGGCGGAGTTGCTCGGCACAGCGGAAAGTCCCCCTCCCCGGCCAACTGCGGCGTTTTTTTTGGAATCAGCTTACCAGGGCCGCGATGGACTCGCGCTCGTGCAAAAAGCCATGGCCGAACAGCGGCCCTATGCGCTCGCGTTTGTGGATGTGCGCATGCCCCCCGGCTGGGACGGAGTGGAAACCACCCGGGAGCTCTGGAAGGTCGATCCCGATCTCCAGATCGTCATCTGCACCGCCTACTCGGACTATTCCTGGGATGAGATGCTCTCCAAGATCGGCGGCAGCGACCGGCTGGTCATTCTCAAGAAGCCCTTCGACACGATCGAGGTGTTGCAGCTGGCGAATGCGCTCAGCGAAAAATGGAATCTCCTCCGGGAAACGAAGGCTCACGCCAACCAACTCGAGCAGCGGGTGCGCGAACGCACTTCCGCGCTGGAGGCCGCCAACGCCAGCCTCCACCAGGAAATCGCCCGACGGGCCCAGGTGGAAGCCGATTTGAAACAGGCCAAGGACGCCGCCGAAAGCGCTGATCGTGCGAAAAGCGCCTTCCTGGCGAACATGAGTCACGAGATTCGTACTCCAATGAACGGAGTTCTCGGCATGGCCAATCTCCTCCTCGACAGCCCCCTCAACAGCGAGCAGCGCGACCTCGCCACAACCCTCGCACAGAGCGGCGAAGGCTTGCTGACCATCATCAACGACATTCTCGATTTCTCGAAAATCGAGGCTGGTCAGATGAAGCTTGAAACAGTCGATTTCAATCTCGCGGAGCAACTCCAGGTGCCGATTGACCTCCAGGCCGATGTATCTTCGCGCAAAGGCGTGGAATTGATTCTGAATATCGACCCGTCGTTGCCGGAAAATCTTTGTGGCGATCCTTTGCGGGTCCGTCAAATCGTCCTCAATCTTTTGGGCAACGCGGTGAAGTTCACGTCAAGCGGCGAGATCACGCTGAACGTCATGTCCGTGACAGATCACGCCGATCGCGTGCTGTTGCGCTTCGAAATCCAAGATACCGGCATCGGCATTTCGCCTGAGATCCAAGCCTCGTTGTTCCGCCCCTTTGTGCAGGCCGACAGTTCCACCACCCGCAAATACGGCGGCACCGGCCTTGGGCTCGCGATTTGCCGGCGGCTGGTGGAGCTCATGCACGGCCACATCGGCGTACAAAGCGAAGCCGGGAAAGGCTCCACCTTTTGGTTCACGGCGGAACTGTTGAAATCCACCCTGACCGATCTTGCACCGATCCCGGAAACTTTTTCTCTGGCGAACCGGCTGGTGCTCGTCGTCGATGACAATGCGACCAATCGAAAACTCTTGGATCGCCTCCTCGAATCCTGGCACGCGCCCCATCTCACGGTTGAATCGGCCGACCAGGCGCTGGTTGAAATGCGTCGCGCGGCCGCGGCCAATTCCCCGTACGAACTTGTGCTTCTCGATCATCACATGCCCGGAACCGATGGGCTTCAGCTGGCCAATGCGATCTCGGCTGATCCGTCAATTTCCGGAGCGGCGCTGGTTCTGCTCACCTCACGCGGTGAACGTCTTTCCCGCGACAAAATGAAAGCGGCGGGACTGGCCGCCTGCGAATTGAAACCCATTCACCCCGCGAAACTGCGCACCGGCCTGGGCCGCGTCCTCGGTTCTCGCAGTTCGGTCAGCACCGCACCGATGCAGCTCCCCTCGCAGCCGGCGTCCCTGCGCAGCCAGACCGTGATTCTCGTCGTGGAGGACAATTTGGTAAATCAAAAGGTCATCCGGCTCGTGCTCGCCAAACTGGGCCATTCCGCCGATATTGCCAACAATGGCCAGGAGGCGCTCGAAGCTTTGAAAAACAAGTCCTACGCCCTGGTGCTCATGGACGAACAGATGCCGGTCATGGATGGATTCACCGCCACCCGACTCATTCGTGAATCGCAGGCGGCCGGCAGCCCGGGCTTTCCGGCCGAGCTGCGAATCATCGCCATGACCGCGAACGCGATGAATGGTGATCGCGAAGCCTGCCTGAAGGCGGGCATGGACGAATATCTTTCCAAACCGGTGAAGTCCGACGCCCTCCGTGAAATGCTGGCCCGGTATTTGCCGCCGGAATACAACAGTCCGGAAACTTCCTATCTCCTCGCCCAATGAGCGCACCGGTGTCCGACGTCTCCCTCGTGGCGCCCTCCGCCACCCTGCTGCTGGATCGCGTCCTCGTCGCCGCCTTCCTCGCCCACGTCCCTGATTTTGTACACTTCAAGGATCGCGAAGGCCGTTTCATCGCGGTCAGTCAATCGAAGCTCCGGCGGAATGGACTGGCGCATCAGAATGAAATTCTCGGCAAGAGCGATTTTGATTTCTTCACGGAAAAAGACGCCCTCCGCGCCAAGAACGATGAAGATGAAGTGATGCGGACCGGCGTATCCATGGTGGACAAACTTGAACACATACAATGGGCGGATGGACGCGAAACCTGGTCCCTCATTAACAAGATGCCCTTGTACGATGCGCAAGGTGTGGTCATCGGCACCTTTGGCCTCACCAAGGATGTCACCGCTTCGAAGGTGATGGAAAAGGCGCTCGAAAAAACCCGCCGTGAATTGATCGACGCCTCGCGCCTCGCCGGCATGGCCGAGGTGGCCACCGGAGTGCTGCACAATGTCGGCAATGTCCTAAACAGTCTCAATGTTTCCACCACGGTAATCACCACCGGGCTGCGCCAGTCGAAAACCGACAGCCTGACCAAGGTCGGCAACCTGCTGAAAAAACATCAGGCCGATCTCGGCGCCTATCTGACGCATGATCCCAAGGGAAAACTTGTGCCTGGATTTATCGAATCCCTCGCCCGCCATTTCGCCGACGACCGGACCCGTTTGCTGAAGGAAAGCGAGTCACTCCAGAAAAACGTGGATCACATCAAGGAAATCGTGTCCATGCAGCAGTCATACGCCACCACGGTTGGCGTGATTGAACCGCTCGAGCCCGCCACGCTGATGGAAGATGCTTTGCGCATGAACTCATCCGCCCTGCTCCGGCACGAGGTGCATGTCGAGCGCGAGTTTGGCGCCGCACCGGCCGTGCTCGTGGATCGGGGCAAGGCTCTGCAGATCCTTATTAATCTCATCAGCAATGCCAAGTATGCGACAGAAGCGGGAGGTCAGGCGAAAAAAATGATCGTCCTTCGCATCGCAGTCGGAGCACCCGGCCGGGTGCAACTTTCGATCAAGGACAACGGCATTGGCGTTCCAGTCGAAAACCTTCAGCGCATTTTTAATCACGGTTTCACCACCAAGGCCACCGGGCACGGTTTTGGTCTTCATTCCAGCGCCAATGCGGCGAAGGAAATGAAAGGCAGTCTCACTGTTCAAAGCGACGGGACCGGCACCGGCGCCACTTTTATCCTGGACCTGCCCTCGGTCGCCGGGAGTACCGCAGTCTGATTTTCCGCCATGTCTCACGCCTCACCCTCCACCAAGACTCAACTCGACCAAGCCCTGGTCAGTGCGTTCCTCGAGAACGTTCCAGAAGGGGTGTACTTCAAGGACCGCGATTCCCGCTTCATCGCCCTGAGCGCATCCATGACGCGCTTGTTCGGCCGGCAGGACGCCGCGGAAATCGTGGGCAAGACCGATTTTGATTTCTTCTCTGAAGCTCACGCCCGGCCCGCCTTTGACGACGAACAGACCATTATCCGGACGGGACAACCGCTGCTGGGAAAACTCGAAAAAGAGACCTGGCCCGACGGACATATTACGTGGGTGCTAACGACCAAGCTACCCCTGCGCAACGATCAGGGCGAAGTCATCGGAACCTTCGGCATCAGCAAGGATGTGACCGAGTCCAAACAAATGGAATCAGCCCTGGATAAGACGCGACGGGAGTTAATGGAATCCTCGCGCCTCGCGGGCATGGCGGAGGTGGCGACCGGCGTGCTGCACAATGTCGGCAATGTACTCAACAGCCTCAACGTCTCCGCTGCGGTCATCGCCACCCGGCTGCATCAATCGAAAGCCGACAGCCTCACCAAGGTGGGCGAACTTTTGCGCAATAACGCCACGGACATCGGGGCGTACCTGACGAGCGATCCCAAAGGGAAACTTGTTCCGGGTTTTATTGAATCGCTCGCCCGCCATTTTTCCGAGGACCGCGCCCACCTGCTCAAGGAAATTGAAATGCTCCAGAAGAACGTGGACCACATCAAAGAGATCGTCGCGATGCAGCAGACCTACGCCACGATGGTCGGGGTGATCGAGCCCCTGCAGGCCGCCACGCTGATGGAGGACGCCTTGCGCATGAACTCTGCCGCCCTGGTCCGCCACGATGTCCGCGTCGTCCGAGACTTCGCGCCGGTGCCACCCATTTTGGGGGAGCAGTCCAAAGCTCTGCAAATTCTGGTCAACATGATCAGCAATGCGAAATACGCCGCCACGGAAGGAGCCAAGGCCGACAAGATCATCACCCTGCGCATCGCGCCCGGGACGACGGGTCGCGCCCAGCTCATCGTCGAAGACAATGGCATCGGTATCCGGCAGGACAATCTTACTCGCATCTTCGGCCACGGCTTCACCACCAAGCCAACGGGCCATGGCTTTGGCCTGCATTCGAGCGCCAACGCCGCCATGGAAATGAAAGGCACCCTGACCGCCCGAAGCGAGGGCGTGGGCAAGGGGGCAACCTTTATTTTGGATCTACCCGTTGCCCCAGTCTCGCCCGCGTCCGGCTGAGGAAACATCCACCCTCTCACGTGTGTTTATTTCTTCCGACATCCACGCGTGGCCAGGAAAGCGGGAGCGGACGGAAAAATTCCGCCGCAACTCCAGCCCCCACCCTTTTATGATCCGCCTTGCCGCCTTTTTCTCCCACTGCTCGGGGATGCGCGTCTGGGGTGCGATCACCGTTCTGAGCGTCGCTGTTGCAACGGCTCACGCGGAAAGCGGAGCCCTGCCGGCGGCTCCTCTTGGGATGGTCGAGATGGGCGCGCCTTCATTTGTGGTGCTCGGCGCCGAAGCCATCGGTCTCAGTTCCGCACCGACTGATTTGCATCTCCTGCCCGACGGGCGGATCGTGGTGATCGGTCAGCAGGAAATTGCTTACGGCGACGGTGTGCGCTGGGAAGTATTCCGCGCCGCCGATGGGCAGACCATGATCACCGCGCAAGCCGCGGTCGACGACAACGGGCAGGTCTATTCTGGAATTGAGGGCAAGCTTGCGCGAGTCGATTTGGGCGAGGACGCCCGGTGGCGCCTGGTTCCAGTGACGGCCCTGCCCTCCACGGATGCCAGCATCCAAAACTCAACTTTGATCCGCGTGGAGTTGGTGGCCGGTCATTGGTTTTGGCACGGTGACAGCGGCGTGATCGTTTCGTGGCGGCCCGGCGAAGTGGCGCGGACCGTCGGCAATGTCAGTTCGATTGAGCGGATATTCACCCTCGGCGAGAAGCTCTTTGTCAGTGAACAGTCGTCCGGGGGACTGTTCCAGCTCGCCATCGCTGATGGCAGCAAAAAACAGATCGAGTCGGCGGTTCATCTGGCCAGTGAAACCGTCACTTCCTCCGTTCCATTTGGCCCAGGTCAGCTCCTCGTAGGCACCAGTCACGCCGGCCTTAAAATTTTTGACGGCGACACGTTCCGCACTTTTTTGGTTCCTGGACTGCTGAACCGCAAACTGAGGATCAACGATCTTTGTTCCGTCGGTGAAGGGCTCTTTGCCGCCGCGGTCGATACCATTGGCATCATCGTCTTTGATCGCGACGGTCGGACCGTGCAGGTACTGGATCGTTCGCTGGATCACCGCCTGGCCCGCGTGCAGCGACTCAAATATTCAATGGACGGCGTGATTTGGGCATTGTTGAATGAAGGGGTGGCGAGGATGGAATTCCCCTCCCCAGTGTCGCATTTTGAGCCCCTCGTTCCGAGCAGTCTCGCGTACGCCAAGCCGGTAAGACATGCGGGTCAATTGTGGCTGCTGGCCGACGGGCGGGCGATGCGTGGAGTCTACGATGACGCCGACCGTCTGGAACGATTTGAAGACGATACGCCCCCGGGTCGCTATGTCTTTACGCTCACCGACGTTGATGGGCAGCTCTTCGCCGCCAATGACGAGGGAATCTATGTTTACGATACAGAGGGTTGGAAGATGGTCCTACCCGGCATTGTGAATGCGCGCATGGGTGTGGCCAGGACTACCGCTGCGGGGACCTTTTATGTCGCCAGAGGAGAGTGCGGATTCATACAGCAGACCTCCGGAGCGTTCACTGCCCGCCGAATTCCGATACGGGGGCTGCGGGATTGTTACGGTTCGTTTGAGGACTCGGGTGGAATAGTCTGGCTCGAACTGGGCACCAGTCGGGTCGGCCGGGTCGACCTGAGCGGGGAATCTCCGAGCATTCGGTTCTTTGGGAACAGTGACGGTCTGACCGACGGCTGGGTGGAGGTCTACCTGCTCGATGGGATTGCCCGATTTCATTTACCCAATCACGTTTTTCGTTTTGACGACGCGACGAAAAAATTTGTTGAAGACAAAGAACTGCTGGACCGCTATCCGCAATTTGCCAACGCGGGTGGACGGCCCATCACCGATGGATTCGGCCGCCTATGGTATACAACCGATGGGGCGGCCCACATCATCGATCAAAGCGCCACCGCGCACGATCACAGCCCAAAAATCGTGCCGGTAGGCTTTGGTCCGACCCAATACACCGTGGAGGACAGCGGCGTGGTTTGGATGTTCGAGAATCGGCGACTGGTACGATGGGACTCCCGCGTAACCGCACCTCCGCCCCGTCCGTTGAAGACCTTGATCACTTCTGTCCAATTTTCGTCCAGCAGCCGCCATCTCTTCGCGCCGGGTCCGGCTCTGGCTCCGGT
This sequence comes from Verrucomicrobiota bacterium, assembly GCA_025363395.1. GTDB lineage: Bacteria > Verrucomicrobiota > Verrucomicrobiia > Opitutales > Opitutaceae > Lacunisphaera. The sequence continues at coordinate 4,788 of JANYDX010000526.1, read as the reverse complement.
GGATTATGCCGACAACTCCCTGGTCATTCACTTCGCCACGCCGACGAATCCTTTCGGCACACCCATCACGTTTGAAGTACTACTGGAAGGCGCGAGCAGCCAGTGGGTCTCCACCGGGACGGTAGGATCAGCGTCCTACAATCGGTTAAAGGAAGGAAAGTATGTCTTCCGGGTCCGCCCCGTCGCCGCCGGGGCCAGCCAACCGGGGACCGAGGCCCGGCTCGAATTCACCGTGCGCCCCCCTTGGTTCCGCACCCCGCTGGCGTGGTTTATTTATGTCGCTGCCTCCGGGGGCCTCATCGCTTTCGCTGCATGGTTCGCCTCCTTTCTGCAACGGCGGGAGAACGAGCGCTTGGAACGGCTCGTCGCCGTGCGGACCGAGGAACTCAACACCACCAACGCACAACTCGGGCGCCAAATCGGAGAAACCACGGAAAAATCAGCCGCCCTTTCCATCAGCGAAGAACGGTTCCGAACACTCAACACCGAACTTGAGCGCCGGGTCCAGGAACGGACGGCTGAACTCTCGTTGTCGAACGAGGAACTGCAGCAGAAGGAACTGCTGTTCCGCCTCATTTTCGAACACGCGCCGGTGGGAATTTCGTGGAAACGCGCCGACCTTGGAACCAATTATCATTTCAATTCCACGTTTCGCCGCATCCTCGATCTGCCCGCATTGATGCTGCCGGATTTGTCCGCGCTCAGCGCCATGCTCCATCCCGAGGACGCTCCGCGACAGGTGGAGTTGAACCGGCAGATCGAATCCGGTCAGGCCAATGACTATACGGTCGAGCAGCGCTACATCCGTCCGGATGGCCACATCGTGTGGGGTCGTCTCTCCGTTGCGGTTATTCGCGACCAACAGGGCTGCATCATTCAGGATATCGGCATCATCGAGGACATCAGTCCTCGAAAAAAGGCCGAACGCGAATTGGCCGACACCTACAAGAGTCTCGTCGATGTGTCCCACACGGCCGGCATGGCCGAGGTCGCCACCGGCGTGCTGCACAACGTTGGCAACGTCCTCAACAGTCTCAATGTTTCTGCGACCGTCATCGCCAACGGCCTTCGCCAGTCCAAGGCCGAAAGTTTCGTCAAGCTCGCTGCGATGATGCACGAGCATAGCGCAGATCTCGCAAATTTCCTCACCAGTGATCCAAAGGGGAAACGTGTGCCCGAGTACATCAATTCCCTCGCGCAACATTTCATGGAGGAACGCACCCGCCTGATCGGGGAGACCTCGTCCCTCCAGAGCAACGTCGACCACATCAAGGAAATCGTTTCCATGCAGCAGGCCTACGCCACGATGGTCAACGCCGCCGAACCGCTAGATGGTCCGAGTCTCATGGAGGATGCGCTGCGCATGAACACGAGCGCGTTGAGCCGGCACGTGGTGCGCGTCGTGCGGGAATTCAAACCGACCCCACCCGTCCTCGCTGAAAAGGCCCGGGTGATCCAAATTCTCATCAACCTGATCGGCAATGCCAAGTACGCCTGCACTGAGGCCGCGCCGGCGGAAAAAATCATCACCCTCGCCATCGAGTCGGGCGGACCCGGCCGGGTGCGACTGATCGTGCGCGACAACGGCATCGGCATCCCGCCGGAAAACATCACCCGCATTTTCGCCCACGGTTTCACCACGAAGGCTACCGGCCATGGCTTCGGCCTCCATTCCTCCGCCAACGCCGCCCGGGAAATGAAAGGCTCCCTCACCGCTTTCAGCGAAGGCAAAGGCCGCGGGGCCACTTTCATTCTCGAATTGCCCGCTGCTGCCGCCACCGCGATTGTGGCTTCGTCCTGATCAATCCCGGGCTTCGGTTGCGTTCCTGCTCAGGTTAACCGCCAGCTCTCGACAGGCCTTCAAGTCGATCTTGCCCGTGCTGAGCATGGGAATCTTGTCCACGTGGTGAAGAATCCGGGGAATCCAGAGATTGGGCAGACCCGCTTCCAGCAGCTTGGCCCGCAACTGGTCCAGGGTGACCGTCCGGGTCGTCAGCAAAACGAGGGCCTCGCCCTTCGTCTGATCCGGAATCCCCGCCACGGCGATGGTTGCGCCATCCGTCAAATCCCAGCCGAACGCCTCGATGATCCGCTGTTCCACCGTGCCGTGCGGGACCATTTCTCCTCCGATTTTCGAGAAACGCGAAAGCCGCCCCTCGATGTAAAGAAAGCCGTCATCATCAAACCGCCCGAGATCACCGGTGTTGAACCAGCCCTCCTTCAACGCCGCAGTAGTTTTCTCCGGATCCTTCAAGTAGCCCGAAAAAACATTGGGCCCGCGCAGCCAGACGATGCCGGTGGCGCTCAACGGCAGGTCCACACCGGTCTCTGCATCCGTGATGCGAGCGCTCATGCCTGGCATCAAGCGCCCGACCGTGCCGGGCTTTTTGCCGAGCTGCGGCTCCGATGTTTCAGTTGTGACCGCGGGGTGGTGCTGATTGATGTTCGACGCGGGCGTCGTCTCGGTGAGACCGTAGCCCTGAAGGATTTCGATGCCGAAGTTCTTGAGGAACGCCTCGTATAAATCCATCGGCAGTTTTTCCGCCCCGGTAACGACGAGCGTGAGTGACCTGAGTTCGTCTCTCGTCGCCCGCTTGAGAAAAGGCCGGATGAAGGTCGGAGCTCCCACCATGACCGTCGCATTTTCCTGTTGGATAGCTTCCACAATTTTTCGGGTGTCCAGCGGACTGGGAAGCGTCACCAGACGGCAGCCGCGCAACAAGGGATACCACAGCGTCACCGTAAACCCAAACGAATGAAAGACAGGCAGGCACGCCAGCATCGTGGCGGTATTCGGCAGAATCGAGAGCGATGAAATCTGCACACAATTCGCCAGAATGTTGCGGTGCGACAGGGCCACGCCCTTGGGCTCGCCGGAACTACCGCTGGTAAAAAGCAGGGCCGCCTCCTCATTGTCCCCCTTGCGTAGCACCCCCGTCAAATCCGCCAACCACTGGTTGGGCAACAGCCAGATCGCAATCAGCCAGCCGAATATAGCCCGCTTGCCGCCTAGCGCTTCCATCTCCGTGTTGAGATCAAGGGTGTGCTCGGGAAACGGAAAATTCGGCAGCTTGGCGCGCAGAGCAGCCACCGTGACGACCGTCTTGATTTCCCCGAGCCGCAAACTGGCCTCGATGGCGGGACGGCCGATGCTGAAGTTCAGGTTGACGGGCGTTTTATTCGCACACGAAATCGCCAGATTCGCAATGAGCGCGCCTACTCCAGGGGGCATCACGACACCCACGCGTTTTTCCGGCACGTGCTTCCGGAGGTGCCGGGAAAACGCGGCAGCAGCGGCCAGCAGTTGTCCCGCGGACAGCACAGTCCTCCCTCCCGCGCGATCCACCACCGCCTCGCGCCCCGGACACTTGGCCAATGACCGCACCACCTCACGGCCAAGATGCCGGCGCAAAAACGGGCGCTGCTGAAAAGCCTCCTCGCCCAGGTCCAGCATCGCACGCCGCGCCGTCTCCGGGTTGACCTCGCCGGGGGCAAGGGCCGGGCCAAACACCACGCACACATGCGTCGGCATCAACCGCGGGGATTTCCAGAGATACCGGTTGCCGGCGAAAGAATAGATTGAGCCCCACAATCCGTCGATCACCACGGGGACCACGGGGGCCTGGGCCAGTTCGGCAATCAGGTCGAAGCCACGCTTGAGCTCCATGAGCTGGCCGGTCCGCGAAATCGCACCTTCCGGAAACACGCACACGAGTTCACCCCGCCTGATCCCCGTGGCGGCGAGGCGGATTCCCTTGGTCAGTTTTCCCGGGGCGATGGGAATCACCCCGAGCGCCCGGAACAGAAAACGCAGGAATGGACTTTGCGCCAGACCGGCAAACGCCACGAAACGCACCGGGCGGGGCGACGCGAGCTGCAGCACCACGGCATCAATGTAGGAGAGATGATTGCAAATCATGACCGCGCCGCCCGCCGGCAGATTTTCCAAACCGCGCACTTTGACCCGATAGAACACCGGGCCAATCAAACGCATCACGGTGCACAGCGTCTGGTAGGGCAAATGATGCAGTCCGTAACCCGTCATGAGCACAGTCACCGCCGCCAGCAAAAAAAACTGCGCGGGCACTGACCACACCAGTCCGCGGTCGGCGGCGATCACGCCGTAGAGTAAGCTCGCGCCCAAACCGATGCCGCTGTCGAGAAAACTCACTCCGGCAAGGATGCGGCCGCGACGGTGATCACCGGCCTGTTGTTGGACGTAGGCGTATAACGGCACGAGGAAAAGCCCGGAGGAAAAGCCGGCGCAGATCAGCAGTCCGGCGAATAATCCGGAGCCGGGCTGCGTCAATCCGAGCGCCAGCAGCGACCCCGCCAGCAGCGCCCCGCCGATCGGAGCCAGCCCCAGCTCAATGCCGCGTCGCGAAAAAAATCCCGCGAAAAGCGTGCCGAACATTGTGCCGATTCCCACCATCAACAGCATCCAGGCCTGCACCGCGCCGGTCCGGATACCGCCGTGCTCCAAGGCAAACGCCACCTGGGGAACCAGGGCTGAAACATAGCTGCCGCCTCCGTAGAAAAAACAAATGCCCATCGTCGCGCGCCACATGGGCCGGTTGCGCCATACTTCCGATGCATCGGTGAAATGCCGCAGCCAGAGACTCCAGTGAAACGGCTCGGTGGATTGCGCGGGCGTTTTTTGCGCGAGCTGAAACACGGCGAACGCCAGCACCGACAGACCTGTGAGCACCCACGCCGTGTTTTTTGCCGCCAACCAGGGATCGCCCAAAAAAACCAGCCAGTGGGAAAACATCAGACCGCCGGCGAAAG
>JANYDX010000511.1 GCA_025363395.1 Verrucomicrobiota bacterium | reverse complement strand
CCAAGCTGGAGAATTTGGTGCAGGCCTATCAGGACAAGATTCTCGACCAGCGAGTGCGTCCATGAACAAACAGGCTGGTCATTTTCCTGCCCGAGATCACGGAGCTACGCGAGCTAACCGGGAGAGTCCGACTCTCGGGGTGTGCCGACCGGTGGGCGCGGCTTGGTGGAATGAATTCGACCTGACCGTATTTGTACACGCGGCGCGGGCGGGAGGATAATTTGCCATGGCCGAAAAAAGAAGTTCAACATCTGGATTCCGGTGGTTGCCACAACTGACGGCGAGGTTGGTGGTGGTCACGGGGCTCGGCGCGATCCTGATGTGGGGCACCGTTTACGCGGGCGATCTGCTCCGGGGCGGGGCAACGTCATCTCCGGCCAGTGCGGCTCCAGCTTCTTCACCGGGCACCGCTCTAACGACCACCGCCCCGCTGCCCAGTGCGCAGGATCGATTGGCGCGAACGACCCAGGCAATCGAGGCAGTGAAGCAGATGCAAGTCGCGGCCCGCGCACTCGCGGTGGCCGGTCCGAACAATCTGCAGGTCAATTTGCCGGCGGTCCCGGTAAACAGTTATCTCAAGATCAACGGACTGGTACCCGCGATCGGTGTACCCAAGGATCTCCTCAATCCGGTGGCGGGAGAAAGTATAAATCTATGGACCGGGGCCAAGCTCCCAGCGGTTGCCACCACCACGGCCAATGGCGTCGACAATACGACGGTGACAATCAAGCAAACCCAGCAGCAGGCCGTGCTGAATTGGCAGAATTTCAATATCGGCATGAATACGACGCTGAATTTTGACCAAAGCGCTGGTGGCGTGGATGCCGGACAGTGGATCGCATTCAATAAGATTGGGGTTACGGGTTCACCGTCGCAAATCCTCGGCGCGATCAAGGCCGAGGGGCAGGTGTATGTGATCAATCCCAACGGAATTATTTTCGGCGGGTCCTCCCAGGTGAACACTCATGCGCTCGTCGCTTCGTCACTGCCCATCAATGACAATCTGGTGAGTCGTGGTCTGCTCAACAATCCGGATGCGCAGTTTTTGTTTTCCGCGCTCGCCATTGCCGCGGGTTCGAATGGCACGCCCGCCTTCACACCGACCGTGTCGGATCCGGTACTTCTGGGCGGCACGACCGAAAGCTACGTGCTGGCGAGGAAGTTGGCCGCCGGCAACAAGCCGGTGGTGAGTTACGCGGCAACCGGAGAAGTTTCCTCCACCCTCACGGCGGGCGCTGATTTCACCGTGGGCGCTCCGGATACCAGTGGCAAAACCGCGCTGACTTTCACGACGGCGGGCCAGAAGAAGATTGCCGGTGCTGCGGTTACCATCAGCTACACCCCCGCCGGCGACCAGTACGGCAACGTGACGGTGAATGCCGGAGCGCAGCTCACCGCGCCGACGACGGCGGATCACATCGGTGGACGCATCGCGCTGATCGGCCCCAATGTGACCAATGCCGGAACCCTTTCAACCGCCGATGGCCAGACGATTCTCGCAGCCGGACTTCAGGTGGGGATGGCGGTTCATTCAGGTTCCGACGCGAGTCTGCGCGGTTTGGATGTTTACGTGGGTGCGGTAACCGATCCCGGGCTAAAGAAATCGACACCGGCGGGCACGGCGACCAATGCCGATTTGACCACGGCCGATATCGGCGTCGCTGCGAGTGACATCAGCACTGCGACGACCAATCCCAGCGGGCTGAAGGCGCTGGGACTGATCGAAGCGCCGCGCGGCGATGTCTACATCACTGGCAAGACCGTGAATCAACTCGGCGTCATCGACAGCAGCACCTCGGTCGCGTACAACGGCCGGATTGATCTGCTGGCGTTTGATAATGCGGTCAGTAGCCGCGGCCTGGCGAACGCACCGCCATTTTTCTGGCAGGAAACCGGCCAGGTCACGCTCGGGGCGGATAGCGTTACGCGAATTTTGCCGGAGTTGACCAGCACGGACACGGTGATCGGCACCACGCTGGCGCTCCGTTCGCAGATCAACCTGCAGGGTGCGGCGATCAACTTCGCGACTGATGCCGTCTCCAAACGAGGAGCCACGGTGCTCGCGCCGAACGCAGACGTAACCGCGGCGGCGGGGACGTGGCGGTTTGTTTCGGGCGGTCTCAATGAGAATACCGGATTTCCGCAAACCGGCACCACCGGATCGTTCATCTATGACAGTGGAGACATTTCCGTGGGCAGTGGCGCAACGATTGATGTGGCGGGTTCAGCGGATGTCGGGGCCTCAGTTTCCGAGAATATCGTCTCCGTCCAGCTGCGCGGACCGGAGCTCGCGAACTCGCCGTTGCAACGGAACGGACCGTTGCGCGGGCAAACCGTTCAAGTCGACGTGAGGCAAAACGGAGTCTTCAACGGTGTGCCGTGGGTCGGAACGCCACTGGCGGATGCTTCTGGCTATGTCGGCCTGATCGGCCGCACGGTGGGTGAACTGACGACAGACGGCGGAACGGTGACGTTCAAGGCCGGCGGGGCGGTGACCTTGCCCCTGAACTCGGCCATCAATGTTTCAGCGGGTTGGATCAATTACGCGGGGGCGACCATTGCCACATCGAAACTCGCGACCAGCACGGGTCGTATCGTTGATATCGCCCAAGCGACGCCGGATCAGACTTACACGGGGATTTATTCCGGTACCTCGACCGCGACAGATCCGAAGTGGGGCACCACGCAATCCACCAGCAATCCACTGGCCCAAACCACCTACGACGCGGGCTATGTCCAGGGCGGTAATGGCGGGACACTGTCGATCACCGCACCGGCTATGACTCTGGCCGGCAACCTCAGCGGCAAGACCAGGGCGGGCGCTCGGCAAATCAAGGCCATTGGCGACTATGGCTCGTGGACTCCGCAGAGGCTGAAAGACGCGGGTATCGATCCGCTGATTTGGGTATTGGGCAACCAGCCGAAGGCGGCGACTTTGGCGCTGGCCTTTGAAAAACAATATGCGCAGGCACCAGGGTCGACCGCCTACGCCCGCTACTCACCAACGCCACCGAATATTTATATCGAGGCACCGGGCAGCGTGGCTCCGGTTGATGCCCGGGCCTTGGTTCTTTCCTCGAGCTTGTTCGATTCGGCGGTGGCAAACTACGGCGGTTTCGGCAGCCTTAAAATCGACAACAGTGCGGACAATTATAAGATCACACCGGTCAGTAACTCGATCCTGCCCGTCGATCCGGTGACAGGCCTGCAGTCGCCGCTCCTCTTTGGATCGATTACGGTGGCGGCGAATTCTTCAGATCCGAAAAATGTCACGCTGCGAATGGCTCCGGGCGGGTCGCTTACCTTCGATGCGGGTAATATCAGCTTTCAAGGCGCGATTGTCGCGCCAGCGGGGCAGTTGAGCTTTACGGCGCACAATTTTTGGCAGGCCTCGGGTCTCAACATCACGCAATTCGGTCTCCCGCTGTATAACGACAAGCGGGGCAACATCAGTCTGGCGGCAGGCGTCCTCATTGACGCCTCCGGATTGATCGTCGACAACCGGTCCGGAGCGGCCGGTGGAAATCCGCAGCCTCTGGCCGCCGACGGCGGCTCGATCACGCTGGCCGGATCAAATGTTGCGTTAGGTGCTGGTGGTGTGCTGAGCGTGAATGGCGGAGCGACCATCAGCGGTAATGGCAAGGTCGCCTATGGCGCCGGTGGTGCGATCACGCTCAAGGCGGGAACCGATCCGGCGTTCGGCAAAGGCGGCCTGCTGGGGGGGGCGTTGACTTTCAGTGCGGGTGATGAAGTGAGTTCGGTTTTGGCCGAGAACTTGAAACCGCTGCAAGGTTACGCGGGCGGCAAAGGCGGCTCGATCACGATTTCGGCGCCGCTCATCCAAGTTGGCAGTGTGGCGGGAACCCCGCCCGGGGCCGGCACCTTGTTGTTACCCCCGGATTTTTTCAGCAATGGTGGATTCAGTTCCTTCAGTCTTGAAGGACAAGGGCGGGTGAAAAAGGACGCGCAAGGCAAAATCCTAAACGATGGTGCGGGAAACAATCTCTACACCCCGGCAGTGTATATCACGCCAGGCACCGTGCTGTATCCGCGGGTCAAATCTCCGCGCGTCGACGTCACTACGGGTGCTTATCAATGGACGCAGTTGGCGCCCCTCGCTTATCAGTATACGCCGGTGAACTTGAAATTTGCCGCCCGGGGTGCATCCGACGCCAGCCTTGGGAATGGGGGCGTGGATGTGTTGTTGGCGCGCGGTGATTTGCTGGTGGGTGAGGGTGCGGTTATCAAGACCGATCCAAAGGGCACGATTTCATTTACCGGCCAGACCGTCTCAATTTTAGGTGCGGTGAAGGCACCCGGGGGAGCGATCTCTATTGCGGGCGGTTTAAATTCCAGTGTGCTCTTTTCCAACGTCGGGGCCGCCTTTGTGCCGACCGTGGATTTGGGACCGAAAAGTTCACTGTCGGTTGCAGGCGTAACGGTTCTTGCAGCTGATCCCTCCGGCAAGGCACCGGGTGAAACCGGTTACCTCAACACGGGCAGCGTTGTGGCGGGTGGCACGGTTTCGGTGATAGGAAATACTGTGGCGGAAGCTGGCGCGATGATTGATGTGTCAGGCTGGAGCGACACAAAAGATCCGGCCGGCTTGCTTTACGCGGCGCCCACCCAATCGGGACAGGCGCCGGCGACGAAGACGGTCACCCCGACAGCGTTCAACGTGGTGCCGACGGTCGTCGAGAGCAACGCGGGCAGTATTACATTCACGGGGGGGGAGGGGTTGTTCATTGATGCCACACTTAAGGGAACCACCGGTGGCACAAGCGCGGCGGGTGGCACGCTAACAATCAATTCCGGCGTCGTGGACAATTCGGCGCCGCCCCAAGCGACATTGCAGGTGACACAAAGCGGGCCAACCGTGGCGGCAGCATTTTATACCAAGACCCAAACCGCAGTGGGTCGGACTGTGGTCACCAAGAAAGGCGATGCGGTGATTCCCCTCGGCTATTTTGCGGCGGATACATTTACGCAAGGAGGTTTCGACAATCTCGCCTTGAATGGAAACGTGAACTTCAGCGGTCCTGTGACTCTCGCCGCTCGCGGCAATCTTTTCGTGGGGAGCGGCGGACTGATCGTCGCGGACAAAGCCGTGACGCTGAGCGGCAACTATGTGGCACTTGGGCGTCCTTATGTGGCACCGCCCGGGATCCCAAATCCGTACTCGCCATTCTCCTCAGTGCCTCAGTACGGGGCGGGCAGCTTGTCGATCACCGCCGGCACGGCCAAGCAGCCGGGTCTCCTCGATGTTGGGAATCTCTCCTTGCAGGGTATTGGCGTGGCCAGCTTGACGTCGGTGGGCGGCGATATTCGCGGTTATGGCACACTCAACCTCGCGGGTAGTCTCAGTCTGACCGCGGGCCAGATATACCCCGTGACCGCGGAAAAATTCACGATTGCGGCGTACAATTACACGCTTCCAACCGATGCATCAAGCGCGTTGCCTCGTCCCGGCTCGGTGACATTCGCGACATCCGGTGTTCGGCAGTTGCCGCTGTCGGCGGGCGGTACTTTGAATGTATACGCGCAGGTCATCGATCAAAGCGGGGTGCTGCGTGCGCCTGTTGGGTCCATCAACCTCGGCTGGGATGGCACCGGCACCGCTCCGATCGATCCGCTCTCCAATCTGGCGGCTCCTGTCACCGAACGGCTCGTGCTGCGCAAGGGAAGCGAAACTTCCGTGGCCGCCAATTTGGTCGATCCCGCGACGGGCAAAAGTCTTTCGATTCCGTATGGGGTGAGCTTGGACGGATCGAGTTGGATTGATCCCAACGGAATCGATATCACTAACGGCGGTTTGCCCTCCAAGACCGTTCGCTTGACGGCAAGTAATATCAACGTGGCTGTGGGAGCGCTGATCGACACCAGTGGTGGCGGCGATCTTTACGCTTACCAATTCGTCAAGGGTGTCGGCGGCACCAATGATGTGCTCGCGTCGTCTTCGACGAGTTTTGCTGTTCTGCCCTGGTACCAGGCTGACTACGCGCCGAATGCGGGCTTCAATACCAACTTCAGCACGGCCATTTCCCCCAACCTGGTGGCGACCTTTGACCAGGGTTATGTCAGTGTCACGAGTACGGGCGACAACCGTCTGGCGGTTGGCGACAAGATCCATGTCGATCTGCAAAACGGCGCGGGTGCCAAAGACTACACGCTGCTGCCGGCCCGGTATGCGCTGTTTCCCGGAGCGTATCTGGTGACGCCGAAGTTGGCGGCTGTTTTGCCGGACCAGCCCGTGATACAAGCGGACGGGTCCACCGTGACCACCGGCTACCGGTTCAACAGCTTCAATCCCTCGCGGCCGACCTACGTGGAATTTGAAGTTGCGCCGAAGTCTGTGGTCCAGGCGAGAGCGCAATACGTTGATTTTTCCGCCAACTCGTTTTTTGGACAAAATCCGACCAGCACCGCTCAAAATCTGAGTCGCTTGCCGATTGATGGCGGACAGTTGGTGGTCGCCGCAACTACCGCGATGACATTGCAAGGTTCGGTCTCCGCGTCGGCAGGCGCCGGCGGGCGCGGTGGATTGGTCGATCTCAGCAGTCCGGACTCGATCATCATTAATTCCACAGGAACTGGATCGGCGGCAGATACGCTCTACCTCAGTTCTTCGCAGCTGTCGGCTTTTGCCTCGGGCAGTTTGTTGGTGGGTGGCATCCGGTCTACGGGCGCGGACGGCACGCAGGTTACCACCACGGCTGACACCGTGACGGTCGACAACGTGGGTCAACCGTTGACCGGCTCGGATGTGATTTTGGTGGCGAACCAAAGTGTGGTGCTCGCGCCGGGCGCCGAAGTGAAGGCGACGGCGGTATCGCCGGGCCCGGCGGATACGCTGGTCATCAATGGTTCGATTCAACTCGATCCAGTGCTGGGTGGCTTTATTGATTTGGTTCGAGGAGGTACGCCGATCAGTTTTCCGTCCGGTACGCCCGCGAAGGTTTCGATCAAAGCCAGCGTTGCCGGAACCATCACCCGCGCCGATGGCACGACGGTCGCACTGCTCGCCAACACTGCCACGACGTTGGGGGCAGGGAGTAAGGTCACCTTGGCAACGGCGGGAAAAATCACGGCCAGCGGCACCGGCCGCGCTCTTGTAGCGACGCTGGGCGATGGCGCGCTGGTGCGAGTCAGCAGCGCATCGTCCGCCAAGAGTTCGCGCACTGGAGTCGTTTCCTCGAAGGCCCCGTCGGTCGAGATTGGCGCAGGCGCCAAGGTAAGCGGAGGGAGCGTGGTGATCGATTCGACCTACGCGACGAAACTCGATCCGACCGCGGTCGTGGGCGGTGGAAACGTGGCGCTCAATAGCGGTCAAATCAGTCTCGTTCTTGCGGACAGTCCTTCGAACAAGATCGCGGCGAACAGCCTGATACTCTCGGGCGCGGCGCTCGCCAATCTCCAAACGGGGGCCAAGGCGTTGTCGCTGCTCAGCTACAGTTCGATCGATACGTTTGGGGCCGGCGTGATCGGATCGTCCGCTTATATCAGTCTCGAACTCCACGCCGGCGAAATTCGCGGGTTCAATCTCGGAGCCGACGAACGCGTGGTCTTTGCGGCACAGACCGTATCCCTGGACAACAGCCCCGGCGTGACTGGTCCGGGGGCGGTGGTGGCGGCTGGTACTTTGCCCAAAGGCACGCTGACATTTTCAGCTGACAAGATTGTCCTCGGAGCCAATCAGCTCGCCATCGACCAGTTCGCCAAGGTGGAGTTGACGTCCACCGGCGGCGTGTTGGCCCAGGGGACTGGCGGATTGACCACGCCAGCGAACCTGACGATCACTGCGCCTGTCGTCACGGCCGCGAGCGCGGCTCGCCAGACTATCGCCACCGACGGCACACTTGAACTCAAGTCGTCCACGGGAACAACTGCGACGATTGCTGGCGGACTGGGGGCGCAGCTTGCCCTCTCAGGCAAGAGCGTCGCCGTGAGCAGTAATGTGGTGCTTCCGAGCGGAAAATTGATGCTGCACGCCACTGGAGGCGCTCCGACGGCCAAGGATACGACGACTCCGGATGTCCGGGTGTCGGGAGTTCTCGATGTCAGTGGGACGACCAAGACTTTCCAAGGTGATCTGGTCAAATTCACCGACGCGGGGCGGATCGATCTAATTTCCGATCAAGGGTCGGTGTTGATCGCCAGTGGTGGCAGTCTCAAGCTTGCGGCACCAGTAGCCTCCGGCCAAGCCGGTCAACTTTCCATCGCGGCCCCGCTTGGGACCTTCGCCCTCGCGGGCCCGCTGAAAACCTTTGAGGGCAGCCCGGCTGCGCCGCCCTCGCTGGATGCACGCGTCGGTCAAGGGGGAGATTTTTCCCTGGATGTGTTGGCCTTGCGTTCCAGCGATGGTGCATCGACCACGCTGTTGAATTCCTTGGAGACTGCGCTGGCTGCGGGCAACTTTACTCGTGCGCAAAGCATTCGGGTACGAACCGGAGATGTGACGGTGGACAGCGCAGTCAAAGCGCGAAGCTTCGATCTCTCGGCCGACCAGGGTTCAATCGAAGTGAGTGCGAAAGGATCCGTCGACGCTTCCGGTCCGACCGGCGGCACCATCGAGCTGGTGGCCGGTGGATCGGTCAGGCTGCGGCCGGGCGCGGCGCTCTCGGTTCAGGGTATTAATTTTGATTCTGCCGGGCATGGCGGTACCATCACGTTGGCGGCCGGCGCGGCCGGCGGATCGACAACGGGTGCGCGCGGAACGTCTGATCGTTTGTTCGGATCCGGTACTGCGGTGGTCGATTTGCAGGCGGGTTCCACCCTCGACCTTTCTGTCGTGAACAATCTTCCGATTCAGCTGAATGCGAGCGGGCTGAGCTCGATCAGTCTACCCGTTGGAAATGTCGGACTCTATTTTCCCGCTGGCACACCCGGCAACGACGTGGTGGCGTTTACCAGTGCAGGCACGCTGACCACGGCGGACGGAGTCGTGACCCCTTTCAGCGCAAGCGCAGCCAAGCCTTTTGCGGCCCGCCTGACTCCGGGAACCACTGTGACTTTGTCGGCGGCTGGCTCGGTGAGTTTTGCGAGTGGTAGTGGCGGGTCGATTCCGGTCAATCTGCCAACGACACTGGCCGATGGCACGGCCCTCACGGTGACAACCAATCGCACGACCGATTTGACGTCCTACAATGCAGGTGGCTCGCTGCATCTGAGAGCGCCCCAGGTCCTCGACCAAAGTGGCAAGCCCTACGATGTGCAGATCAATCCCCTTTATTCGACGTTCTTGCGTCCGGCCAATAGCGCCACGAGCAACATCTACGTTGAAGGCTACCGGGTCTTCGATCTCACACCGCTTGACACGGGTGCGGGCTCTCTGATCACCGGGCCGGTTACAACTTCACTCAGTCAGCCGGCGGGCGGATTGATCACTGATGCGACCGTGAACATTCAGGCCAGCGTCGAAGACAACGGGGCGTTGTTCGCCGGAGGTTTGTTGTCGGATGGCTCGAAGGTGGCCGGAAACACGGTGGCGATTACGACCAATTTGCTGGCGGGAACGAATCTGCCCGCGTCGCTCGCAAAAAATTTCCATGTGCGGCCAGGCGCAGAAATTATCAACACCAAGGGTGATCTGCGGTTGAATTCCACTTGGGATTTTGCGGCCGGCACATTCTACAATGGAACAGGCGATCCCGCACTCGAGGCAAACTGGAGTTCCGCGGCGATGCCGTTCCGCTTTGGCGCCAAGCGGGAGCCAGGTTATCTGACGCTTCGGGCGCAGGGCAATTTGGTCTTTGGCGTCGATCCCGATAATCTTGTCTCGGGCAACTACCTCACGCCCGCCTCGCTCAATGACGGATTTGGCGGTTACGACGGATTGGATAATTCCACGCTGTGGACCGCGCTGCTTTTGCCTTCTGGAATCGAATCGTGGTCGTATCGTCTAATTGCCGGCGCGGATTTCTCCGCCGCCGATTCCCGCCAGACGCTGCCGATGGTCCGCCTCGCCAAGGCCAAGGGATCGTTCCTTCTCGGTCAGGATACGCCGGCGTTAAAGAGTATCGTCACGCCCGGAACCGATCTGCAAAATATCATTCCCGCAAACTATCAGACGGTTCGCACGGGAACGGGCGCGCTGGAAATTTACGCGGGCCATGACGTCCAGATTTTGAACAACCTCGCCACGATCTATACGGCCGGCACCCAAACCGCTCCGATCGATAATTTTGATTTGCCCGAAGGCGACTTTCACCCGGCGCAGTATTCCACTGGTGGAGGAAACCTGACGATCATGGCCCGGGGAAACATCGCGCATCTCACGGCCACGGGAGCGGCTGATTCTTCGAAGGAGCTGCCGATGAATTGGCTCAACCGGCGGGGCTGGATCGGCCCCAACGGGCAGTTCGGCTCGCCGCGCGACGACCTGGTGACCGATTCCACGTCATGGTGGATTGATTTCAGCAATTTCTTCGAAGGTGTTGGTGCGCTCGGGGGCGGTAATGTCACACTTCAAGCGGGCGAGAATATTGCCAACATCGACGCGGTCGTGCCCACGAGCCAGCGGACCACCAAGCAAACGATTACCTCAACGGTGGCGACTGCGACGACAACCACGACTACTGCCCCGGGCATTGCCGATACCACAACCTTTGATCGGAGTGCGCTGACCCAAACCTCGCTGCAACTCGGCGGAGGTAACCTGACGATTCGCGCAGGTAATGATCTCGACGGCGGCGTCTACTACGTCGAGCGTGGCCAAGGCGCGCTCCTGGCAGGCAATTCAATCCACACCAATGCGACCCGCGTGACCGTACCGCTCACTCAAGTGGCCGGGTTGCCCAAAATTGCCGGCAACGCGAATGCCTGGCTTCCCACTACACTTTTTCTTGGTAATGGCAGCTTCTCGATCCAAGCCGCCGGCGATGTTCTCGTCGGCGCGGTGGCCAATCCCTTCCTGCTGCCGCAAAGCCTGGCCAACAATACTGTGAACCGTGCAGTCACCAACCAGAAGACCTATTTCTCAACGTACGCCACGAGCGATGCGATCACTGTTTCCTCCCTGACGGGTCACGTGACGTTGAAGGATCATCCTGATGTCGTGGCGTCAGGGACGAGTCGCTCCGGCTCACTGTTGGAATGGCTCACGTACCACCTTTCCGCTAGCAATTCCACCACCACTGCCTCCACGTCCCAACCTTGGCTCAGTTTGGCGGAAGATAATATGGATCCGTTCGCAACGGTCGCGGGATTGATGCCAAGTTCGCTCACGGCCACGGCGTTGGGCGGCGACATCAATCTGGTGGGTGGGTTGACCCTTTCACCGGCGCCCCAAGGACAATTGGTGCTGACTGCGGCTGGTTCGATCAATGGGGTCCAGCCCAACACGGTAAACGCGACGAACGCTTTGGGCTGGGGCTCCGCGCTGATCAATCTTTCAGACGCGGATCCCGCCCGGATCCCAAGTCCAGGCCAGCCGCTCAGCCTCTCGTTTGTTCCGCGCACACCGGTGGAAAATGACGCTTGGAAGGCGGCCGCCCAAACCACGCTGAGAGACGTCGATCAGCTCTTCAAGGAGTCAGGTTCCAGCACGGGAAACTATGCGGTGATCCAAACCAAGCAGGCCTTGCACGCTCCGGGTCCGCTCCACACTGACGATCCCAACCCCGTCATGCTCTTTGCGGAAAAGGGCGACATTTCCGGTCTGACTCTCTTTGCGGGCAAAAGCGCGCGGATTATTGCCGGCCGGGATATCAGCGATATCGCTTTATATGTGCAGAATAATCACGCCACCGACGTCACTACTGTCGCGGCCGGTCGCGACGTTATTCCCTACAACGCCAATTCCGCTTTGCGTGCCAGGGTTCTCACCAGTGGCGGGCAGTTCATTTCGAACGAAGCCACCTCGGTGCCGGGCAGCGGAACTCCGGTGGCGGGAGACATTCAAGTCGGCGGTTCCGGGCGGGTGGAGACTTTAGCCGGCAGAAATATTAGCCTGGGCGTCGGACCTGCGGCGGTTGATGGAACCTCCGTTGGCATCAAGACGGTGGGCAATACCCGAAATCCGAGCCTGGGCTTCGATGGTGCCGATATCGTCGTAGCCGCGGGACTGGGTCC
>JANYDX010000502.1 GCA_025363395.1 Verrucomicrobiota bacterium | reverse complement strand
GGATAACGCGCCCTACCTCATGCCACCATGACAACCAGTACCCTCGATCCGGCGAATGCGATTTACCGGCACATCATTCCGGCCGGCGACCCTTGGACGCACGAAATCAAATGTGGCCAGACGCTGCGCATCGTCGATGTGGAAGGCAACCAGGCGGCCGACACTCTCTTCTACGATGCTCCCGATCCGGCTAATCGTTACAGCGCCTCCGACACGATCCAACGGCAGGCCGCGCTTTATCTCAGCACTGGCACGCGGCTGATTTCCACCATGGGTGATGAGTTGCTGACGATCATCGCCGACACCTGCGGCCGGCACGATACCTTGGGCGGCGCCTGTTCGCGCGAGAGCAACACGATGCGGTATTCGTTCGACAAGGAATATATGCACGCCTGCCGCGACAGTTTCATCTGCGGCGTGCATGCATGGCGTCCGGATCTCGGCAAGCGTGACATCACGCCGAACATAAACTTCTTCATGAACGTGCCGGTCACGCCCGATGGGCGGCTCACCTTTGCCGACGGCGTATCCGCGCCGGGCTACTACGTGGAACTCCGCGCCGAACGCGACGTGATGTGCGTCCTCTCCAATTGTCCGCAGCTGAATAACCCGTGCAACGCCTACAATCCCACGCCGATTGAGGTTCTGATCTGGAGTCACTGAGGGTTTCTCTCGAAGGGTCGAGAGTTTAGCTTCCCGAATTTTTAACCATCAATCTTACCGAAACCTCGTTCCCTTCGTATCCTTCGCGAGACAATCTTCTCATGACTTCCCATTGTTCCAGTCAGCACCGCCTACAGCCTCACCTTAATCGAGGTCATAATTTAGAATTCATGAAGTCGTCTCGCGAAGGGTTCAAAGGTAACGAAGGAATACTATGAACCAAGAAATCATCGGAAAGGCGGTATTAGACTCGGCATTCAAAGCCCACACCAAGCTTGGGCCAGGGCTCCTTGAGTCAGTTTACGAAGCAGCAATGGCTAAAGAACTTCGCAAACTGGGACATCTCGCGGAACGGCAGAAGCCCATTCCTGTTTTCTATGATGGTGAACTGCTGGAAGATGTCGGATTTCGCGCCGACCTCATCATCGATAACCTAGTTCTGGTCGAGTTGAAGTCAGTCGCACAAGTTGCCGACATTTTCAAAAAAACGACTTGGAACTATCTGCGCCTCATTCCGCTCCAGCTCGGGTTCCTGATAAACTTCAACGAAGTCCATCTCAAGGACGGCATCGTCCGTGTGACTAACGGCGCCGAAGGTAAGCCATTCTTTACATAACCAATCATCTTTCGCGAAGGAGGTGAAGGAAACGAAGTCTCCAATAATCTGATTATATTTATCTTCCGAACCTTCGTCCCCTTCGCCTCCTTCGCGAGACACCTTCTTTTCCCTTGTTCACCAAAGTCCTCATCGCCAATCGCGGGGCCATTGCCTGCCGCGTCATCCGCACCTTGCGCAAGATGGGGGTGAAGTCCGTCGCGGTTTACTCCGACGCCGACAAGCACTCGCTCCATGTTCAGCAGGCTGATGAATCCATCCACCTCGGACCTGCACCGGCCGCGCAGAGTTATCTTGATAGCGATAAAATTATCGCCGCCGCCAAATCGGTTGGGGCACAGGCGATCCATCCCGGTTACGGTTTTCTCTCTGAAAATCCGGGTTTCTCCGATGCTTGTGCTGCGGCCGGGCTGGTGTTCATCGGTCCCACGGGCGATCAAATGCGGATGTTCGGCTTGAAGCACGCCGCCCGCGCCATCGCGCAACAACACAACGTTCCACTGTTGCCCGGCTCGGAGTTGCTGCGCGACGAGGAACATGCCCGGTCGGAAGCCGCCCGCATCGGTTATCCGGTGATGCTGAAAAGCACGGCCGGCGGCGGTGGCATCGGCATGTCGCTGATCCGAAAACCGGCCGAACTTTCCGCGGCTTTCGCCGCGGTGGGTCGTCTCGCCAAAAATAATTTCAAGGAAGGCGGCATCTTCCTCGAAAAATTTGTTGAACACGCCCGCCACATTGAGGTGCAGATTTTCGGTGACGGCCAAGGCCGGGTTGTCTCGGTCGGCGAGCGCGACTGTTCTGTGCAGCGCCGCAATCAAAAGGTCATTGAGGAAACCCCGGCGCCCGGCCTCACCGCGGCCCAGCGCGCCCAGTTGCTCGAATGCGCCGCCCGGCTCGGTGCTGCGGCCGGTTATCAAAACGCCGGCACGGTCGAGTTTGTGTACGACAACGCCACCGGTGAATTTTATTTTCTCGAAGTCAACACGCGCCTCCAGGTCGAACACGGCGTGACCGAGGAAGTCACCGGCCTCGATCTCGTCGAATGGATGCTCCGCGCCGCGGCCGGCGAACTCGACCTTTCCAAGTGGCAGCCGGCTGCACAAGGCGCCTCCATCCAGGTGCGCGTC
>JANYDX010000413.1 GCA_025363395.1 Verrucomicrobiota bacterium | reverse complement strand
GCAGCGTCGCGCCGCATCTTCAATCTCGGCAATCCCGCCAACAACGTCAGCGTCGCCGAGCTCGCCCAGCTCATCATCGCCGCGTTCAAGGAATACCCCGAATACCGCGGCCACGCGGAGCAGACCCAGGTCGTGACGGTGCCCGCGCAGGATTATTTTGGCACGGGTTATCAGGATATTCAGACCCGGGTGCCTTCGATCGAGCTCGCCCGCAAGCATCTTGGCTGGGAACCCAAGCACGACCTGCGCTCTGCGATCAAGCTGACGCTCGACTATCATCTGTCGCACCGGGATTACTCGCTGGTCTGATCGCGATGGCTGTCCGGCTCGCATTAAAGATCGACGTCGACACCGACCGTGGGACGCGGCTCGGGATTCCTAATCTTATGGCGGACTGCCGGGAGTTCGGTGTCCCCGCGTGTTTTCTCTTCAGTCTCGGGCCGGACAACACGGGCAAGGCGATCCGGCGGATTTTCCGTCCGGGATTTTTTTCCAAGGTCAGCCGCACCAATATCGTCCAGCTTTACGGCGTGCGCACCCTGCTCAACGGCACGCTGCTGCCGGCGCCGCAGGTGGGCCGGCGCAACGAGGAGGCGATGCGGGCCGTCCGGGTGGCGGGATTCGAAACCGGCATTCACTGCCACGATCATATCCGCTGGCAGGATCATCTGCACGGGATGACGCTGGACGAAGTTCGGGCGGAGTTTGCCCTCGCACGCGGGGAATTTCGCCGCGTATTCGGTCATGAGGCGCTGACGGCCGGCGCCCCCGGCTGGCAAAGCAGCGCATTCAGCCGCACCATCTACGATGAAGCCGGCCTGCTCTACGGCAGCGACACGCGGGGCACGGCGCCGTTTTTTCCCCGCATCGACGGACACGTTTTTGGCACGCTCGAAATTCCCACCACGCTGCCGACACTCGATGAACTAATGGGGCGCCCCGAGTATCCCGATGAGAAAATTGCGTCCCATCTTTTTTCACTGCTTCGGCCGGAGGCTCTGAATGTATTTACGCTGCACGCGGAGATCGAGGGCATGTCCCGCCGGTCGATCTTCCGTGATTTCCTCGGCAAGTGCCAGAACCGGCAGGTGGGATTTGTGCGCTTGGAAGACGCGGCCCGCGCGTGTCTGGCCCACCGGGAATCGATCCCCATTTGTGATCTGGTTCAAGGGCAGGTCGACGGCCGTTCGGGTTGGCTTGCCGTGCAACTGGAGAGCTGATTCGGAAATTCGATGGGGAAGGATGAACCACGAAATAAGCAGAACCTACAGAGTTATAGACGGCGCCGCGCGCTCCAGCCGCTGCCTTTCTGGAGCCACGGCGACCTCGCCGTGCTCTTTATCTACCTCCAAGCCGGAGCAAGTTTAACCTCCAGAGCCGGGTTGCGGGGATTGACCCCGAGGAGAACATAAACCAGCAGCCGATGGTATTTTGTTACTTCCCCAGAGCCGAAGCGATGGTGGGTTCGGCGCCGAGGGTGCCGGTGAGTTGGGCGAGGTAGGCGGGCGTTTGCGTGGCGGTGGCGCTGGCGACCGCCTGATTCAGACGATTCCGGATATCCATCCGCGTGGCTACGTCGGCATAATTGGAGCGGGCGAGAAATTTTTCCAAGTAGTCCGCCTGACTGTTGGCGAGATGGGCGTCGATCGTGCGCTGAGCTTCCAGCCGTGCACGATACCAGTCGCTGGCCAGCAAGGATTCCCGGGTGAACAGGGCACGGAACGCCGGATCATCGGCGCCGCGTCCCTGCCACGTGCCGTCTCGCATGATGTGGAGCAGAGCCTGCAACGGCGGGCAGGCCGTGGCGATGGAGTTGTCGGAGAAATAATTTCCCGCGGCGGCGCGCATCGCGGCGGCAATATTGTCCACGCCATCGGCAAAAACCTCGAGATCCTGCTTTTCCGGCTGCAGAAATTCCTCGTCGAACACGCTGCTCGGATTGCCGAGGACGCGGCCGCAAAAGGTCTGAACGAAACGTGCGGTGACGCGCCAGCCGAGCCGCCCGGCCAGGACGCGCCGGCCGTTGAAATCGAAATCAACGCAGCGTTCAAGATGCCCCTCGGCGATCAGGTAGGCCGGCTCACGTTCGGCCGGCGTCATCCGGCACCAGATCTCCGGCACGAGCAGACTGATATCGTGATCGACGCGATGATGCGGACCAACCCAGCCTGCCGCAGTCGAGAAAACCGGCAGACCGGTCAGGACGAATGAAGTCAATGCGGCATTGAGATCGTAAATCGGCGGCAGTGCGTTGAACGGTCCCTTGGTAAGCGCGCCCTCCGAGCCTGCGCCGGTGGTCGAGGGGGATTTCCCCGTCAAACTTGCAATCAAATCCATGAACGCCTCGGGGAGTTCCTGGTAATGAATCGGGCCGAACACACAGAGCGGCTTGATGCCCGGCTCGGGTGGATTCAACCGGCGGCCCATCAGGACAGAGCCAACCGGGAAGGGAGCCGGCGTACCTGCGGCCAGGCGGCGGTAAAGCCGTGCACCGGTCTGCGCGAGATACGTGGCGCGTGGGTCCTCAAGGTCGGGACGATTCTGCAGGTACCGCGGATTTTTCGACGGCTTCCCGTCGACGATGCGCGGATGCGCCGGCGAGACCATATAAGCGGGACTGGCTGCATCCACGAACCCTCGGAATGTCTGCTGCATCGGCTCGGTGAATGCTTCAAAGCCGAGGGCGTCCTCCACGACCGAGCGGGCGGTGTCGCGACTGAGCGCTTCATAGTTGGAGAAGAAATGGCCGGGCCGGGAAAAATCCTGCTCGGTGCGCTTGTCGTAGCCCCGCACCACCGCGTCGTCGGGCCTTTGAAACAGGCGCAGCTCGCAATTGTGGACAAATTTGAGCGAGGGCTGCGTCACCCAGGCGGGCAGGCCGGGGACCTGTTCGCGCGGGGCGACGGTGGAGGCGGTGATGTCGTCTTCCACCTGGATTTTCTCGGCAGGGAAAAAATCCGAGCGCAGCGTGAAAGTGCGCCAACCGCCCTCGCGGGTGTAGCCTACGCGGAGATAATGGGTGAGGAGTTTCTCGGCGTTGTGCTTCAGCTCGTTGCCGGGCCGGGCGTTGATGGTGTCCACGCTGAAATGTTTGCGCCAGTCGGTGCCCCATTCCGGTTTGTAGAGCCGCTTGAGGAGAAGGACAAGATCGCGAATCGGGCGCGGGATGGTGTCGAGCCACTCGTTGTAGGCGTCGGTGTAGTCGGGGCTGCGGCTGAGGAGCTTGACCACGGAGCCGAGCGAGCGGTCCGGGCTGAGGAGGGAACGTGCGCGCAGATTGCTGGCCGGATTCTTCAGCCGGGTGCTGTAGTCGTACTGCAGGATGGCTTCGACGGCGTCGAGATCGCGCGCGAGATCGCTGACGAACACCGGACCGGTGAACATTGCATCCGCGATGGGTTTGGAAATTTCAGATTTGCCGCCGCCGGAGACGGTGCATGGTTTGTGGCAGAGCAATCCTTCCGCGGTGGTGCCGCGCAGGAGCCAGCGCTGGCTTTCCTCGGGCTTGGCCATCTCGACCTTGTAGCCGGAGGGGAGTACGTAGGCGAAACCGGGCAGGAGCTTGAGTATCTGCTCAGTGCCGGTGGCGCTGCGGAAAACAATGCGCTGGGTGCGCAGATCGAACCGGGCGTCCGCGGGGACGTAATGGACGTTGGGAAACGTACGATCACGCGCCCAGCCGCCGGGCTGGAGTTCCACGCTGTCGCCCAGCACCGCCAGCGCCTCGGCGAAGGTGTGGTTCACGTCGGGCAGGTTGGTGTTGAGCTGGAAGGTTTCGCCCAAGTCGTAGCTTGGAAAAACGATGGCGCCGCCCGCGTGTTCCTCCTCGGCGCGGCCGAGCAGGTTGGCGGCGAAACTGATCTGCGTCTTGACCTCTTTTTTGCAGTAGCCGAAATAATTATCGGAGATCAGCGTGACGACAGTGCCGGACGCATCGCGGGCGGTGATCTTGAAGGCGCCGCCGTCGTTGTAAGCTTCTTCGGGTGATTTCCAACACATGCCGTCGCGACGCTGCCGGGGGGTGGCGTCGGCGAAGGCGGGCAGGCCGAGCTCTTTTTTAGTCAGGCCGTTGAGGTGGGTCGCCAGAATAATGCAACCGGTGTGGCCGGTCCAGTGGGCGGGATCGAGACCAGCATCGTTGTCGGGCAAATGAGGATCACCGGCGTTGCCGAAAATGCTTTCGATGAAGTCGAGATTGGCGACGAGTGCTCCGGGCACAAAGAAACGGGTCTCCATCGCACGCACGGGGGTGAAGCCCGGTACTTCGGGCACCACAACGGGACGCAAATGCAACGACACAAAACATTCCGCGGGGGCTGGTGCGTCGGCGGTGAAAGGCAGCCGTTGCATTTCCGTCGGCGGCGTCAACGCCTTCGCCAACAAGCGGCCGAAGACGGCGGCCGGCACGGCTTTCTTGTCGTCGGGAATGGGCAGCCCGCCCTCCGCGACGTGGAAAATACCCTGAGTGGTTCGGCGGTCGCTCCGCGGATTGTGCAGCACGCCTTGGCGGACGCGGAGGGAAGCGAGGATGCTGCTGTGGTATTCGTCGCGTCCGGGCGGCAGGGAGAGGGCGCGGGCCAGGCCGGGCCGGTCGAGCACCAGCGTCTTGGCTGGCAGTCGGGGTACTTCGACGACGCTATCGAGGTAATCATATAAGAAGTTCTGGATACGTTGATCCACCGGGCAAAGATGGCTCGCCAGCGCGCGATCCTTCTCGCGGCTGAGCGTGAGGAAGTGATCGACGAAGCTGGACAGCCCGTCGCCCGCGGCGAGGGTCACACCCGGCTGCCCGATCTCGTGCAACTTCAAATTAAGGTAGGCCAGCAATTTCGGATCGGCGGGATCGGGAGTGAGCGGGAGGGTCTGTGGGCGCGAAGGCATGAGGAGAGGTTGGGTAATAGAAAAGGCGCGTATGCGCCAAGGGCAATCGAGTAAGCCGGTTTTAGACCACTTGTGACTTAAATTATGTCACAAGGCGGCAGGGAGGATGCGCGCCGGGTTTTCCGGGGATAAGTTGGGTGGCCTCCGCTCCCGCAGACCCGACTAGGCGGAGATGAGGACCTCCCTCTACAACGTTATGATCGAGCCGGGTATATTTCCCACCACTTTGTCTTTGATAGTCTATTGTACCGTGTGCTACTATACGTGCGTAATCAGCGCTCCTACTCATTACGTATCCGGTCCGACCTTTAACCGCGGTCTGACTTAACTCCTTTCTTTTTGGTGCGCTGTCTCCCGACCTGATTGAGTTTCGCGGTGTCCGCGCCGGTTTGTTCTGGTGCCCCCACTGCTTCGCGGCTTCCGGCTGCGATCAGTCATCCAGTAAAATCAAGGGCCGGCCGGTTTCGCTTTCTCGTGAAGCCGGCGCATTCTGTCGTCGGTATTTAATTCTTCGCATGAACTCCATGAACACCACTGAGGCAGTGGGAAGATTTCCCGTAGTGATGCTTTATGATCACTTTTCGTCCGTCGGGGTGGCGATGGCCACATACACCTACCTGATCCGTGAGCTGGAGAATGATTTCAAACCGGAGTTGCGAGTGTGGAGAATGGACGTTGCCACTTCGCCGGATTTTGCCGCCGAGGCGAATGCCGATATTGCCGCCGCGGAAGTGATCATCATGACTGTCCGGGCCAACCAACCCTGGCCGGTGGCGTTCCGGCCGTGGCGGGTCGGGGGACAAGGCGTGGGCGATTCACCCCACGCGATCATTGTCATTCTCGACGCGACGGACAAAGAGGCCCACACCACCTCGGGGAGTTGGGACAGCGCGCTGCGTTCGGCCGCTACGCAAATTCACCCGGAAGTTTTCTTTTATGAAACCAAGCCAGATCCGGAACCGCTGGTTTCATTTCCGGTCGGGCAGGGTGAGGTGGCTGCGGCTGATTTCGACGCGGAGATTCCTGTGGGCCCGGGTGGCGGGACCTTTGACCCGTTCGGCGGTCACGATCAATCACGCTAGCCGGGGAGGAATTCATCATGAAAAAGCATCGCACTGAAATCAGTGAAGGTTCTGTGCCCGCGACGGCCAAACGGGTGGTCCCGATTCTGTCCGGTGAAAATCCGGCGCACCACCACCGAAATCCCCTGGAACGCTGGCGCCGGATCGCCAGCGGTTTTCGCGGCGTCCGGCTTTTTCATGTGACTCTAGTGGCGTCCGGTAAATATTTCTGGGAGACGGAGTGCGTGCTCAACGGCCGATTGGTGTGCCGGCGATTCGCCAGCGAACTTCATGCACGGGCCTGGCTCTCGGTGGCGACACAGTCCCTCGTCGCGCTGAGTTCGGTGGAACGGCAGGAACTCGACCGTCCCTGCAGCAGTTCCTGTTTCGCGTCCGGCGGATGAGTGGGCCGGCGTTTACTCTATTCCCCTAATTAGCCCTCGCGAACGCCCCGCCGTGGCCCCTTCCTGCGCTTGGAAGCAGCAGAATGGCTGCTTCAACGCAGGGTTGAGCGAGGTAATAAGGCTGGGCCGCGCGCACGAGCGGCTTTGCTCGGCTAGGCCTTCGATCTCCAGATGAAATCCACGTGGTTTAGTAGCCGGGGGTGACGGAGTAAACTTTGCGGATCGAATCCATACCGGCCGGAATGGGGCCGGGGAAGCCGCGCTTAACGGCGTCGGTGAGCATTGCCTCGGTCGCGGTCGCACCAATACGGGTGACGCCGAGTGACCGCACCTTCAGCAAATCATCCAGGGAACGCACCCCACCGGCGGCTTTAATTTGGACGTGTGCGGGACAGTTCGCGCGCATGAGTTTGAGGTGGGCGTCGGTGGCCCCTCTATAATTAAAATCGCCGTTGGGTTGTTTGACGAAACCGTAGCCGGTGGAGGTTTTGACAAAGGCCACGCCGAGGTCCGAGCAAATTTTGCACATCTGGAGGATGTGGGAGTCCTGGAGATAATCGTTTTCAAAAATCACTTTGAGAATGGCCCCATGGGCCACACAGGCATCGTTGACCGCTTTGATATCCCCCACGATGTAGGCGAGATCACTGCCGAGAACGCGACCGGCATTGGCCACCATATCGATTTCCCTGGCACCCTCGCGGATGGCGAGCTCGGTTTCGAGGACTTTGATGGAGGTGTGGCTGTTGCCGTGGGGAAACCCGATCACGGAGCAGACCGCTACGTTCGTCCCCTGGAGGAGCTCGAAGGCGCGCGGCACGTAGTAGGGTTTTACGCAAACAGTGGCGACGTCGCAACGGGCGGCGACGGCGCACCCGGCATCGAGTTGAAGGTCGGTCATCGCAGGGTTCAGGAGCGAATGATCAATCATTTTGGCGAGATCGAGCACGGAAGAATAAGTGGAGGATTTAGGCATAAAATTGTGGAAAAATTGCAGCCGCGCGATTGGTCGGGGGATTTGTGGGCAGGAGTTGGTGAGATGGCAGCATGACGCAGAACGGGCCGTACTGTTGCCCTAAACGATAACACGGCGGGGGCCACCCGGCCATATCTTGAAACGCAAAAGCATATCGTTTTGCGCACTTGCGTGGCAATCGGGAGAGCTATCTCTTTGGGTCAATCCGTGAACCCATCCGTGGCCGTCATTAAGCAACGATTTTTCCGCCCGCAAATCGGAGGGTCCGGGATCCGTATGCGGCCGGTATTTGAGGATTTTCATCTGCTTCGGATGGAAGGGAATTATGAATATCCGCGGCATCAGCACACCAACTATGAAGTGATTTTGATTGATCGCGGGCCCTACCGTTGCGAACTCAATGAAGAGGAGATTACGCTGCGGGACGGGCAGGTGTTGATGATTAAGCCAGGCGACTGGCACCAGGATCATTTGCGCGATGGACAACGGCATTATGTGGTCCATTTCCGACTCGCACCGGCGTTTCCGGGGGCGCCGGTCACAGCGCTGTTTCGGGCAGACGTGCGCGGGAGCGAGCAAATTTGTGAGGGGAACTATTCGCGCAGCAAATATTTATTGGGGGAATTGAGACACGAGGCGAAAGAAGGTGCGTTGCATTCACCATCGGTGCAGGACAGTTTATTGGAAGCGCTGTTCTGGCGAATCGCGCGTGGGCTGCCGGAGAAAGTGTTGAGTGAAGCGTTCCGGAAGTTGCCGCAAGTGGTGGTCACGCGGGAAAAAATAGTGCGAATATTTCACCGACATTTGCGGGGCAATCCCACCGTGCTGGAGCTGGCGGCAGACGCAAAAATGAGTCCCCGCCATTTCACCGCGCTATGTGCACGACTTTTTGGCGGGGGGCCCGCACGATGTTTACTCGAGCTAAAATTACGTCGCGCGCAAGAGATGTTGCGCCGCCGCGGCCAAAGCGTGAAGGAAGTCAGCAATGCCTTGGGCTTTGCCAACCCCTATCATTTTTCCCGGGCATTTAAGCGCGTGCATGGTTGTCCACCTTCTCAGCTGTGAAGGTGCGACAAAACACGATGAAGAATCCCGCAGACCATATTAGAAATTAGAAGCACGGGAAAGTGTCTTGGGGAAGATGCTCTCCCGTATCTGCCAGCGCCTGCCCGACCGAGCAAAGCTACTCATCCTCGTCGCCGACACTTTTATCTCTCTGAGCTGAGTGGACGTTGCTGGCAAAACGCGGCATGCGGTGGGGACGAGAAGCTCGTGCTACGCTGTGCCCGATGGCTTCCGGTCAAACCCATACAGGT
>JANYDX010000367.1 GCA_025363395.1 Verrucomicrobiota bacterium | reverse complement strand
TGGAAAAATGGCATCAGGTTGACGCCGGTGGAAGTTTGGTAGTTGGTCCAAAAGCCTTTGACCGCCGTAACCGGACCGGCGAAAGAAACGTACGTGGGTGAATTGCTGGCGCTGCGAACGAACATCCGACCGTTGCAATGGGTCGCGCCCGTGACCGTCATGTTGGGACCGGGTTGGACCTCCATGTCCATGTTGTAGTAGACTGCATTGGTGAAAAGTGGCACCGCACGAATCGTGAAGGTCTGCTTCATGTATTTTGTGACATTGCCGCTGCCGAAGCTATCGATGGCGGTGGCGCGGGAAAGGACGTCGAGATCGTAGCGGAAAATACGTTTTCCTTTGAGCGGGTCGGCTTCATTGTCGGGAATGGTGGGATCGATGTAATAGAGGCCGCCTCCATTGGAGACATTTTGAATCTTGCCCACGTGCATCAGGGGTTTTTCCGACGTCGGCCCCGTCAGGAGGGAGATATGTCCGCCACCCCAAAAGGTGTCGGGCGGTGGCGCGATGATGCCGGCGTACGTGCCACCCGTGGCAAAGAGTGACTCATCGGATGAGCTCCAGGTGCTGTTGGTAAAGGTCCGGTTCAACTCCAGGACGTTTTTTACCTGGGCAATGCCGTATTCCGAGATGGCCTCCGCCGCCGTGCGCGCTTCGAGCAGAAGTTTCGCGCGGTTGTTAAGGCGGCGTTCGAAGGTGGAGTACTTTAATACACTGCCGACCAGCAGAAGCAGGATGACGCAAAAGCCAAGGGTGGTGATAAAGGCACTGCCACGCTGGGAGGAGGTAAATGAATTTTTCATTGGGAAAATTGGTCAGCCGCGCGGGGTGACGGTGAAATTGTAGGTGCTCTTGATCAACCGTTGGGCGGTGTAGTTTTCGTAGATTCTGCCTCGAATCAGTACGCTGTTGTTGTTGGAATTGTAGAACATCTTGTTGACCCGATTCACCGAGCCGGTGGGAACGATATCGTTGGCCTGGCCATCGACATAGGGGAAGATCGTGAATGAGGAGGTGGTGGCGGTGAGTTCCGGGAGTAATTTCATAATTCCCGCCGTTTGCACGGCCGTAGGTATTTTCACGACCAATCGCTTGAGCGCAGTGGTTCGAGTGGCGACGGTGGGGCTGTTCGTCCCATCGGTGCCACCTGGCGTGGTGGCGAGCCAGCGGTAGTAGATGATGAGTTGTTGTATCTTCGTATTGTCGCCATCCACGTTGTAAATGAACACCACGACGTCCCCCGGCAGGCCGCTCTCGACCTTCTCGGTACCGGGGCCGGTGACGGTGACTGGATCATCGGGAGCAGTGGTCGCAAGATCGGTCGTGTAGCCTTGATAGGTTGCACTGGTCGGATCGGTTGATCCCACGGCTGTGTATGATGCGCGGCTAAGATTGCTGGCCTGATCGTAGATATGGAATGAATTCGCGTAGGTCGCGTCATCGATCATCTGAGTCGTAAACTTTCGGATATCGCGATTAACGAGAAGTTTTCCCGTTTCGTACTGGTAGGTTTTTAGATTCTGAATGACGAAGCGCAAGGCAACCGTCATGACGATCAACCCGATCGACGCCGCGATCAGGATCTCGACCAGCGTCATACCCTTTTTGGTGGCAAAGCTTTTCATGGTGGAGGGAATTTAGTCGGTGGGTACTGCTGAGCGAACCGTGCGCATCATGTCACTATAAGCACGAATCCGTCCGCCATCTCTTACTGTCCATTGATAAACGATAATGATCGACTTGCAGTTCACGACGTTGCTGCCCGTCATGTCATTTACCCAAATCCACATGCTCAAAGTGGTGTTGTCCGTGCCCGAGTTGACATTATCAATATCCACCGCCTCGGTGTGCAGTGATGCATCGGTAGGCAGCGTGCTGATTACCGGCAGGGAAGCGGGCGCAGTTCCTGCGGCCAGGCAGATTGTGGTGTTGGCTTGATTGGAATCCTTGAGCACCACCAAATTTATCGAGTTCCAATCGGTTACCAGTCCGGTCCCCGGGGTGACCGAAGGGGAGACCGTCAAATCGCCGTACTTGATGCTCTTGATTTGCTCAAGATAGCCTTGGACAAGGCTGGCGACTGCAGCCTGACGCACACTGCCCTCGGTCATGCGCCGGCTTTGGAGCGAACCTTGGAGCACTCCCAGAACCACCATGGTAAGAATCACCGATGCGAACATGACCTCAACTAGGGTCATGGCTCTGGCTCGATGCGAATGGAGGCCGGATTGGCCCACCACTGAAGTCTTGGGACGAATCTGGCTCCGGGTTGGGACGATCAAGATACCGTTCATGGGACTGTTATCGCGGTGATACGGCATGGGGGAACAAGGGCGGTGGTGCGGCATGGCGGCGAGAGTATGCACCAGTTATGTCCACTTGGGAACAGTCCTAAGCCTAGTGCGTAAGCCTCTATTGCCGCCAGAGGCGAAAGCCTCTAATCGATGCAAAAAATCGTTACGAAATACCTGATTGCCCGGACTCGACAAACAGGGCTGCGGCCTGCGAGCGGCGTTCGATATTCAATTTAGTAAAGATCGTCGCCAGGTAATTTTTCACCGTTTTCTCGGTCAAGCCAAGTTGCTCGCCGATTTGTTTGTTAGTCATGCCTTCAGAGAGCAGGGCGACAACGCGCCGCTCTTGAAAGGACAACTGACCCAGCTTTTCTGCCGCGGAAAGTCCGTGCCGGCGTTTGACCAGATTCAAAACCTGACCGGCCATGGAGGGGTCCAGCACCGCCTCACCTGCCGCCACACTCCTGAGTCCGGCGGCCAGGGCGGCGCCGTCATTGTCCTTCAACAAATAGCCTTGGGCACCGGCCGCCATCGCCTCCTGCACGTTGCGCTCATTGCTGTTCGAGGTGAGAATCAACACCCGGGTCTGCGGGCGCAACTTCAGCAATTCCCTGCAGGCATGGAAGCCTGACTTGTCGGGCAAGTGCAGATCGAGCAATACGACATCGGGTTTCTGTTCCGCGACTGCGGCGATGCCCTCTGCGGCTGTGCCCGCCTCGCCGACGATGGTGATGTCGGTATAATCTTCCAGGGCGCTGCGCAGTCCGAGCCGGATGATCGGACTGTCATCGATCAGCAGCACCCGGATGGGTTTGGGAGCGGCGGCGGTGCTCATGGGGGCGAAGCAACGGGCAGGCTCAATAATACGCGAGTCCCTTTTCCGGGAGTAGATTCGACCCGCAGGGTGCCGCCCAGAGCGGAGGCCCGCGCCTGCATGTTGGCCAGTCCATGCCCTTTGCCGCCAAGTGAAGCGATGAATCCTTCGCCATCGTCCTGCACGGCCAAAGCGACTTCCTGATCGCTCCGACCGGCCAGCAAAGAAACGTTGCGGGCATGCCCGTGGCGCAGGCTGTTGCTCACCGCTTCGCGCAGAATGTTCATGATATCCGCGATTTGCTCAGGGGGAATAAGCGCCACGGCTTCCTCGTCGAGCCGGTGATCGATCCGCACCCCTTCCTCCCCCGCGAACGTCGTGAGCATGCCGGCGACCGCCCCGGTGAACGACTGGCCGTTGACCCGGGCGGGCTCCAACTCCTTCAAATAACTGCGCACTTCCTGGTTGAGCCGTTTCAACTCGGTCATGCACTGGTCAACCCGCTGTTTTAGTTCGGGAGCCAGCGTGTTTTTTTTCTGCACGCTTTCCAGGGTCAGGCATACGGCGTAAAGCGTCTGACAGATGTTGTCGTGCAATTCGCGCCCGAGACGGACGCGTTCGGCCACCGAGTTGCCGAGCAAGGTACGGTTGACCAGCAGATTTTCCTCCGCGCGCACGCGGGCACCGTGTTCAATCTCCAGCGCGACGGTGCGTTCATTGGAGATTTTGGCGAAATGCTCCATGCCCAGCGCATGGGCGCGGCTTGCGGCCCACGGGGCGCGCGACGCTCCCTCGGGCAGCGTCGC
>JANYDX010000332.1 GCA_025363395.1 Verrucomicrobiota bacterium | reverse complement strand
AGGAAAACTCAATCCGTCATCCGACACCCCTACGCACCGCCGGCTGTATCTCGGTTTTGAGAAAATCGGCGGCATTGTGCACACGCACTCATCACACGCGACGGCCTTCGCGCAGGCCGGCCGGCCGGTGCCCATCTTCGGCACGACGCACGCGGATTATTTTTACGGGGAAATTCCCGTCACCCGCAAAATGACTGCCCAGGAAATCGGCAACGGCGCCTACGAGTGGGAAACCGGCAACGTGATTCTCGAACGTTTCAAGGAGCTCGATGCCCTCGACTGCCCGGCCGTGCTCGTCAACCGCCACGCACCTTTCACCTGGGGCCCGACGGTGGCAAAAGCCGTGGAAGTCGCCGTCGCTGCCGAGTGCTGCGCCCACATGGCCCTGATGTCATTGCAACTCGCGCCCAAGCTCGGGGCGATCGAGCCCGAGCTGTTGAACAAACACTTCAAACGCAAACACGGCCCGGACGCCTATTACGGCCAAAAGAAGTAGCTCTTTATCGCACTCCGGATGCCGGGCCGGCGCAAGCGCCGGCAGGAAATGTCCATTGAGCACCCTGCACGCCCTTTTGGCCAGCCGGGTAATGGTTGACGAACCGCGCCCTGATGGGTGCAGTCTGGAGCGGTTGCCTTTCGATCAGCCCTCCCATGTCGTCACCTCTTCGCTCACTCCTGCGGTTCCAAGAAAGCGGTCTCCTGTTGGTGATCGTCGGGCTCGGCCTGTTGCTCACGACTTTCAGCGGCACGGTCCGCATCCCGCTGTTTGAACGCGACTCCGACGGGGGACGCAAACGGGTGTTCACGACAAACGCCGACGGCGAACGCAGCCCGGCTTTCGTGGAGAAGAATAAATTCCTCAACACCCAGAATCTCGCCCAGCTCGCGAAAGATACCAGCTTCACCGCCATCATGGCGGTCGGCATGGCGGTCGTTATCATCTCGGGGGGCATCGATCTTTCCGTCGGCTCGATCTACGCCCTCGCCTCCGTGCTCGGGGCGTTGGTGTTGCATCGTTACGGACCGGAGGGCGTCGGATCCGGCACCGCGCCCGGGTTGGGCGTGCTGCTGGGCATCATCGCCTGCGTCGGTACCGCCACGCTTTGCGGATTTTTTAATGGCATTCTGATCGTGGCCCTGCGCGTCCACCCGTTTATCATTACCCTCGGCGCGATGGCGATTTTGCGCGGCATCGCCTTTGTGATCACGAAGGGACAATCAGTCGGCGGATTCCCCCCGGCCTTTCGCGAAATCGTCCGCCACGAAGTTGGCGACGGCCTCAGCGTGGTGCCGATGGTCGTCATGCTGATCGCACTCGTGATCGGCTGGATTTTTCTTTCCCGCCTCGCTGCCGGTCGACGCGTCTACGCCATCGGCGGCAACGAACTCGCCGCACGCTTCAGCGGTATCCGGGTCGAACGCGTTAAAGTGGGCGTTTATCTCATCTCCGGCTTCACCGCTGGCATCGCCGCTTTGCTTTCGATCGGTTATTATGGCGCGGCCACTTCCGGTGACGGCCAGGGCTACGAACTCAACGTGATCGCCGCCGCGGTGGTGGGCGGCGCCAGCCTCGCCGGCGGACGCGGCTCAGCTCTTGGCGTCGTGCTGGGCGCACTGATCATCCAGATGATCAGCAGCGGCATTGTCATTCTCGGCATCGACCAGAACTACAGCCAAATCATCATCGGCTCAGTGGTGATCGCCGCAGTCGTGCTGGATAATTTCAACACGTGGCTGGCGAAACGCCGTTTGACCGCGAAGGCTGGCTGAATGATGAAATGATCGACCACGGACCACACGGATTTTCACGGATGATCGAACCACGAACGCACCAGAGATCCAGAATTTGCCTTACTCTATCCGTGACCATCCGTGAAATCAGTGGTTAATTCATTTAGTTTTCCCCACCAATTCCCATGAAAAAAATCCTATCCCTCCTCATCGCCGGTCTCGCCGGCGCCGTGCTCGCGCAGGCCGCGCCGCGCACCATCACCATCGGTCTCGTCGCCAAGTCCCAGGGCAATCCGGTCTTCC
>JANYDX010000289.1 GCA_025363395.1 Verrucomicrobiota bacterium | reverse complement strand
CCACCCGCACCTCCCCGGTGAAGCGCGGCGTGTTTATCCTCAACGCGATTCTCGGCACCCCGCCCGCGCCGCCGCCGCCGAATATTCCAGCGTTGGAAGACGCCGCCAGTCCCGAAAAGATCAAGCATATGACCCTGCGCGAGACACTGGCCCTCCATGCGCAAAACGACATGTGCCGGTCCTGCCACAGCCGGATGGACCCGCTCGGGCTGGCTTTGGAAAACTTCAACGCACTGGGGATGTGGCGCGACGCCGAACTGGGCCGTCCGGTGGAACCGGCCGGAACCCTCATCACCGGCGAGCCGTTTGCGGACATTCGCGCATTGAAACATGTCCTTGCGACCAAGCACCGCCGCGACTACTATTATTGTGTCAGCGAAAAATTGCTTACCTACGCGCTGGGCCGTGGCTTGGATTATTACGATGCCGATACGGTGGACCAGCTCGTGGCGCAGCTTGAAGCCGCCGACGGGCGCCCCTCGGCGCTCCTGCAAGCCATCGTTCAATCCGCGCCCTTCCAGCAACGCCGCCCTCAAGTTCCCGCCCGTACCGCCGATCAAAATCCTGCTCCCTTGCCCACTCCGCAAGGCTGAGCCCAACGCACCATCGCCTCATGAATACTCCGAACGATTCCGCCCTCGAAAAACATTTTGCCAGCATGAGCCGCCGCAATTTTCTGCGCGGTCTGGGCGCTTGCATCGCGTTGCCGGCGTTCGGCTCGATGATGCCGACGCGGCTGTTCGCGGCTGATCCCGCCCTGCAGTTTGCGACCACCGCCACGGGCGCGCCATTGCGCACGGCATTTGTTTCCTTCCCGAATGGCGCCATTCCCTCCCGCTGGTGGCCGGAGGGCGGCCTCACGGATTTCCGCTTCAGCGCGACTTTGCGGCCGCTCGAAAGCATGCGGAAGCATTTCCAGGTTCTCGGCGGTCTCGCCCACGCCAACGCCAATCCGGGCAACGACGGCGGCGGTGACCATGCCCGCGGCAACAGCGTTTTTCTCACCGGTGTCCGGCTAAACAAGAGCGCGACCGATGTGCGCGCCGGTATTTCCATCGACCAGGTGATCGCGAACCACGTGGGCCATCTGACGCGCTTTCCCTCGCTGGAGCTGACCTGCGACTCTGGCCGCAAGTCCGCGGATTGCGATTCGGGTTATTCGTGCGCCTACCAGTATAATGTTTCCTGGCAGTCACCGACCACGCCGATGACACCCGAAGCCAACCCCCGCCTGGTCTTCGAGCGCCTGTTCGGTGCCGGCGCCCACGGGGAAAGGGCGGCCAACGCCCAGCGTCGGATGATGGACCGGCGCTCGGTCCTCGATTTCGTCATCAACGATGCCCGCCGCTTGCAGAGCCGTCTGGACGCCACCGACCGGAGCAAGCTCGACCAATACCTCACTGGCGTGCGCGACATCGAGGCCCGCATTCAAAAGGCCGAGCGCTTTGGCGCGAATGTCGATCCCGACCAGAAAACACCTTCCGGCATTCCGGCCCTCCAAGCCGAGTATGTGGAGTTGATGTACGACATGATGCTGCTCGCGTTCAAGACCGACTCCACGCGGGTCGCGACATTTATCCTGGGCCATGATGGCGACAACCGCTCTTTCAGCGAAATCGGAATTTCCGAAGGGCATCACGATCTGTCGCATCACCAGAACAATCAGGAACGCGTCGACAAGGTGGCGCAAATCGACCGTTGGTACGCGGAGCAATTCGGCAAGTTCCTGCAGAAAATGGAAGCCACTCCGGATGTTGATGGAAACTCCCTGCTGCACAACTCGCGGATCATTTACGGCAGTGGCAATGCCGACGGCAACCGACACACGCACGAAAATCTACCGTTGTTGCTCGCCGGCGGTGGCGGTGGATTGCTGACGGGCGGACGCTATGTTCAGCACGGCAACCAACCCATGAGTAATCTCTTTCTCACTCTCGCTGATCAGGCTGGCGTGAAGGATCTTGAACGCTTCGGCGACTCGACCGCCCGCCTCACCAACGTGTGAGTCGGAGCTTCGCTTGTCTTCAATTTCTCCTGTTGCCGCACCTTTCGACTTCACGGTTGCCGAATATGCTGACCGCCTTTCGCCCGGATCGACAGCGCGGGCCGGTCGGCTAAGCTTGGGCCATGTGGTCCCTCCGTCCGCCTGCTGCCGAAATGATCGCTGTTTTCCTGCGCGAACAGCAGGCACTCGATTTCAGCTATGCAGAGGTTGGCCATACACTCGAACATTCTCCAGCGGGCTATAATATTGATCATAATCGCGTAATGCTCGGTCGGGGCGCAGAGGTATTCCGGTTGGCTTGTCAGGCGTTGCGGAGCTGGGCCATGTTTCCCTCGCCGTGGACGCGAATCGATCCGGTCAACGCACCCATTGTGCCAGGGCAAATCGTGGCAATGCTCGCGCACGTTTACGGACTGTGGTGGCTGAATGCCTGTCGCATCGTCTACACGCTCGATGAAACGAGTCCGGTACGGCGCTTCGGTTTTGCCTACGGGACCTTGCCAGGCCACGTGGAATGCGGGGAGGAACGCTTTAGCATCGAGTGGCTCGCGGACGACACGGTGTGGTACGACCTCCGTGCGTTTTCCCAGCCACGCTATTGGCCGGTGCGGCTCGCCAAGCCGCTGGCGCGCGGCCTGCAAAAGCGTTTTGCCGTCGAATCAAAACTCGCGATGCAGCATGCGGTCCGTCAGCTGCCTGTCTAGGATACGCCAGTACACTGGAGCGGCGAAAACCCGGCACTGAAAAACCTACGCGCTGGCGAAGGTGTTCGACGTATTCAAGTGCTCGACGCCGGTGTATTTCTGCGACTGTTCGTCGGCGTGGTAACTGGAGCGGACCAGCGGACCTGATTCGACGACGCCCAGTCCGGCATCGAGGGCGAATTTTTTCCAGTGCACAAATTCCTCCGGCGGCACCCAGCGGTCGATCTTCCAGTGCTGCGGCGTGGGCTGCAAATATTGTCCGAGCGTGAGGATGTCCGTCTGGTCGCTGGCGATGTCGCGCAAAGTCTGGGCGATCTCCTCCTGCGTCTCACCGAGGCCGAGCATGATGCCGGTCTTCGTGGTAAAGCCGCGGCCCTTGGCGTGGCGCAGCACGCTCCGGCTGCGATCATAGCGGGCTTGCACGCGCACGGGGCGTTGCAGCCGTTCCACGGTCTCGACGTTGTGGTTGAAAATATCGGGCTTGGCGTCGAGCACCGTATCCACCTGGTCGAGGTGGCCCTTGAAATCTGGCACGAGGACCTCGATGGCACATTGCGGATTTTTGTATTTGGTGGCGCGGATCGTGGCCGCCCAGACGCTCGCCCCGCCGTCCTTGAGATCGTCGCGGGCGACGGAGGTGATGACGCAGTGACGCAGCCCCATCTTCGCGACGGCGTCGGCCACGCGGGCGGGCTCACCCAGATCGAACTCGGTTGGGCGCCCGGTCTGGATCGCGCAGAAATTACAGGAACGCGTGCAGATGTTGCCCAGGATCATCACTGTCGCGGTGCCGCGCGACCAGCACTCGCCAATGTTCGGACACTGCGCGCTCTGGCAGACCGTATGCAGCTTGTTCTCCTCGACGAGGCGGCGGGTCGCCTGATAGGCGGGACCATTGGGCAGCTTGGCTCGGAGCCAGTCGGGTTTGCGGTTGGAGGGCGGCGTCATGCTGGTTTGGAAATTGAGCAGTTTTGCCGCTAATGCACACTCATTTCTCGCAGTTAGCACCGCGGTTTCAGCCGCCGGGCTATGTTCATGGTGGCGCGGTTCTTTTGTCAGCTAGGGACATGGTTTTCACTGGCGACCCCGTGCTTGCGGAGGTCTCTTCAACACTCAATTGTCATCCTGCGCAACGCGAAGATCCCGCGCTGGAAGGGGACATCACGCTCGCCGCAACCCATTACCTTATGAGAGCAAGGATTGCTGGTCGCCGGCGGATGTTTTCAGGCCAATGGCGAGGTAGCCTTTGGGCGTGAGAATTCGGCCCTGGGCCGTCCGGGCGAGGTAGCCTTCCTGAATCAGAAACGGCTCGTGCACTTCCTCGAGCGTTTCCGCTTCTTCGCCGACGGCGATGGCGATCGTGCCGAGGCCGACCGGTCCGCCCTGATAATTTTCCGCCATGAGGCGCAGCACGCGCTTGTCCATTTCGTCGAGTCCCGCGGCGTCGATTTCGAGCAGTTCGAGCGCGTCGGCGGCGACGGGTTGGGTGATTTTGCCGTTCGCTTTTTCAGAGGCGTAGTCGCGGCAGAAATTAATCAGGTTGTTGGCAATGCGCGGAGTGCCGCGCGCGCGGCTCGCGATTTCCCGGGCGCCGCCGGCATCGAGTTCGACCTTCAGTAAATCACAACTGCGGCGGACAATGCCCTCCAGGGTCTGGCGATCATAGTAATCCAGCCGCGTGTTCAGCGTGAAGCGCGAGCGCAGTGGCGCGGTGAGCAGGCCGGATCGTGTGGTGGCGCCGATGAGGGTGAAGCGGGGAATCGACAGCCGCACGCTGCGTGCGTTCGGTCCCTGGTCGATCATGATATCGAGCCGGAAATCCTCCATCGCGCTGTAGAGGTACTCTTCGACGGTTTTCGGAATGCGGTGGATTTCGTCGATGAAAAGAATGTCCCCCTCTTCCATGTTGGTGAGGAGACCGGCCAGGTCGCCGGCTTTTTCGATGACGGGGCCGGAGGTGACGCGCACCGTGCGGCCGAGTTCGTGACCGAGGATGAAGGCGAGCGTGGTCTTGCCGAGGCCGGGCGGACCGGAAAGCAGAATGTGGTTCAACGCCTCACCGCGACGCTTGGCCGCGCCCACCATGACCTTGAGGCGCTCGACGGTTTTGGGCTGCCCGGAAAAATCGAAGAACGAAAGCGGACGCAACGCGGCTTCGACCGGCGATACGGGCGTGGCGAGCGCGGAGGTGATAAAGTTGGTGCCTTTGTTGGGCTGTTCAGGAGGTGGCATCAAAAAGAAAACGATTTTTAACCACTCATGCGCACTGATGGGGCACTAATGATTGGTGAGAAATTGGCGGAGATTAGTGGTTAAAAACCGATGGGTTTCGGGTTCATTTCCATTCCACGTCGGCGCCGAGGCTGCGGAGATTTTCGACGAAATTCGGATGGGCGCGTTTGATGGTGTCGGCGTTTTTGACCACGCTTTTGCCAGGGATGC
>JANYDX010000266.1 GCA_025363395.1 Verrucomicrobiota bacterium | reverse complement strand
CCGGTGGTGGAAGCGGAGACCGGACGTCTCGCGGGGCTGCTGGTTAAAAATGACCTTTTGCTGGCCTTGTTAGAAGGGAAGGGCGTGCAAGGCCACTTGTCGCCGGGGCCCCTGGGCTCGCGGTAGTTTCCTTTTGGTGGAAAACCGCCTTGCGAAGCGGGCGTTTCTGTCGGAACTCACCCCTTCGCTGGCTGGGTTTCATCGGGTATGTGAACGCATTCATGGGGTATTTTCCCGGTTTGTCACACAGCTGTCACGAAACCGTAACATGAATCGGTTAGTTTCGGTGGGTGCTTCGGCCCAATCACCGGAGCAGTCCAAATATTCAGGCAAACCAGAATCGAAACCATGCTTAACCTTAAATTCTCCAAATTGTTCGCGGCTGCGGCGGCGCTTTTCTGCGCCGGCGCCGCGTTCGCTCAAGACAGTGGTCCGCTCATTGACATCCTCGTCAAGAAGGGACTGATCAACGATCAGGAAGCTGAAGAACTTCGCGCCGACTTGGTGAAGGATTTCGCCGCGAATACTTCCGCCGGCAAATTGAATCTTGGCTCGACGCTGACTGAGCTTAAAATTTCGGGCGATGTCCGCATCCGCTACGAGGATCGAGCGGGAAAACTGATCACCGGCGACCACCAGGAGCGCGACCGCTTTCGTTATCGTTTCCGCACCTCGCTCACTGGCAAGCTGCTGAACAGCTGGGCCTTTGGCGTCCGTCTCGAAACCGCGACCGGCAGCCGTTCCAGCAACGTGACGATGGGCGATGATGCCGGTCCGTTTGCGAAGACCAGCGATGGCGTGTACGTCGGCCAGATTTATGCGCAGTGGACCCCGACGGCCGAGTGGACCTTTACCGCCGGTCGCATGGCGAACCCACTTGTGACCACCTCAATGGTTTGGGACGCCGACATCAATCCTGAGGGATTTGCCGAGCAATACCGCCATCGCGACGGACAGAACGAATTTTTCGCCACCATGGGGCAGTTTTTGTACAGCACTTCGGGCAACCAAAATGTTTTCGGTGGCACGCCCACCGCTCCCGCGGGCACGAAGGATCTGTTCCTCACCGCGTGGCAGGGTGGCTATAAGCGCTATATCTCCGGTGCCACGACCTTCTTCCAAGTCGCACCTGTCGTGTACGCCTACTACCATTCCGACCAGCGCGCGAATCCGGCTGCCTTTAATGCCTTCATGAGCGCGACCAATGCCGCGCCGGTAAACAACCTCTTCGTCCTCGAAGTGCCGTTGGAATATAGCTGGGTGGCAAAGAATGGCATGCCCCTGCGCGCTTTCGCGGATGTCGCGGTCAACTTCGACGCCAAACAGCGTGCGACGAAGTTCGGCCGTTCCGATCTCGATGGTGAAGACAAAGCCTTCCACGTTGGCTTTCAGTACGGCAAAGCTTCCCTGCCCGGCGAGTGGGATGCCCGGATCATTTATCAATCCGTCGGCGCCTTCGCGCTCGATGCAAATTTGGTGGATTCTGATCTCTTTGACAGCCGCACCAACATGAAGGGCTGGGTCGTCGGCGCCAACTACGCCATCGGCGCCGCCACTCAATTCAGTCTGACTCTCGGGCAGGCTGAGCGCAAAAACAACTCGGTCATTGCTCCGGGTTCGGGCGACATCGGCTCCAACAATGCCCTCGATAAATTCTGGGTTCTCCAGGCCGACCTCAACGTCAAATTCTAACCTCCGCTTCTTACTCTCATGAAAAAGACATTCGTAATTCTCGCTGCACTGGCCATCGCCGGGGCCGCTCACGCCCAGAAACTCGTCATCAAGGGTTCCGACACCCTTGGGGCCAAACTCGTGCCGATGCTGGCCGAGGAATACAAGGCCAAGCATCCCGGGACGATCTTTGAGATCGCCGCCGAGGGTTCGACGACCGGCATCACCGCCATCACCGACGGCACGGCGCAGATCGGCATGTCCAGCCGCCGCGCCAAGCCCACTGAGATGTCCGCTGCCACCGCCAAGGGCATTTCACTGAAGCCTACGATCGTCGCCTGGGACGGCATCGGCATCATCGTAAACGCCGGCAATCCGCTGAATGGTCTGACCAAGCGCCAGGTCGAGCAGATCTTCGCCGGCGACATCACCGATTGGTCGCAGGTCGGCGGCACCGCAGGCAAGATCTCGATCTACACCCGCAATACCGCCTCCGGCACTTATCAAGATTTCAAGGAGCTCGCGATGAAAAAGCGCGACTACGCCTCGTCCGCCCAGAAGATGGCCGGCAACGAGCAGATCGCCGCCGAGGTGGCGAAGAACGCCAGCGGCATCGGTTATGTCGCCCTCGCCTACCTGCATGACCCCGGCATCAAGACGCTGGCCATCGATGGCTCGGTCCCGACCGAGGAGACGGTCCTCAAGAAGACCTATCCGTATTCCCGGCCTACGTTCTATTATACGAATGGCGAGCCGACGGGTGAGGCGGCGAAGTTCATCGAGTTTACGCTCAGCGCCGAAGGCCAGACGATTCTCCGCAAGGTCGGCTTCGTGCCGCCTCCGCACAGCTGACTAGTTAAGAAAAAGCCGTAACGATGCCGCCCGCAGCCCATGCCCGGACTGCGGGCGGCCTTTTTGTCACGCAACTGTAACCTGAGCCGATTGACCGTACCCACGTCCGGTCCCGATTCTCTCCTCGCTCGCCCGTCATGCCTGCCACGCTTGAAACTCCTCCCGTCGCCGCTCGCGTTCCCACTCGCGATGTCCTGCTACGCAAGCGCCGGGGGTGGTTCTTTGGGCTGACGGGAGACCAGTTCGTCAAGTATGTCTTTCAAGGCAACGCGATGGTTTCGATCATCGTGCTCGGTCTGATCACCTTCGCAATCTTCAAGGACGCCGTCGGGTTTCTCCCGATGAACCACGCCAACCTGGTCATTTACCGGGTGGCGGGGCTGGAATATGTGGATCTCTACCGCGAGCAGGCCACGGCGCACAGCAGCCTTTCTCGCTACCTCGCCAGCATGCGGTCGCACCAGCTGGACATCCTCACCAAGAAGGAAGGCCTGACTCCGGCCCTCGCGATGGAGCGCCTGGCCGGGTTCGACGAATTTGCCAACCGGTTTGCCGACACGCTGACCGAGCAGGAGACCCTGCTCGGCACCATGACCGATCAAGTCACGGGCGTGAAGGTACGGCAGACGGTGGCGGAAGACCTGATCGTGGCCCGCGAGAACCTGCTCAGGGCCATGCGCGGAGCGACGCCTGATCGCGCCGCAGCATTGCAACGTAACCTCGATGACATCCACATCGAGGTCCTCGATTTCAAGGCTGAGATCCAGCCGCTCCTCGCGATGCGGCCCGAGGTAGCCGCGGCGAATGCGCGCCAGGTGGCCGCAATCAAAGCGCTGGTCGCAGCGCCACCCAAATTTACCGATGCTGAGCTGAACCGCCGGATGGAAAAATTCCGGGGCTTCGTTGACGGTTATTTCCAGGAGCTGGAGACGACGGCCCAAAAAATGACGGCTTGGGATCAGAATAAGCCCATCGGCTGGTGGGAATCGTTCACGGCCTTTGCCTTCGGTCGCGAGTGGTTGACCGCTAGTTTCTGGCAGGACTGGTATGGGGTCATCCCGCTGCTCACGGGTTCGCTGCTTATTTCGTTTCTCGCGCTGATGATTGCCATTCCCCTGGGAGTTTCGGCGGCGATCTATGTGAACCAAGTGGCCCACCCGATGGAGCAGAAATTCATCAAGCCCTACATCGAGTTCATCTCGGCAATCCCCAGCGTGGTGCTCGGCTTTTTCGGCATCGCGATGCTGGGCGAAACTCTGCGCCGCCTCTCTCAACTGCCCGCGCTTGGCTGGATCCCCGGCTTTCCGATGGCCGAGCGGTTGAACGCCACGACGGCCGCCTGCCTGCTCGCGCTGATGGCCATCCCGACGATTTTCTCGCTGGCGGAGGACGCCATCAACAACGTGCCCCGTTCTTTCAAGGAGGCCTCGCTGGCGCTCGGCGCCACCCGTTTACAGACCATCCTCCGTATTATCGTGCCTGCGTCGCTTTCCGGTATCGTGGCGGCCATCCTGCTCGGGTTTGGTCGTGTTATCGGCGAGACCATGGTCGTGTTGCTTTGCGCCGGCAATCGCATCCAGATTCCCGATCTCAGCGCCGGGGTCGGGGTCATCT
>JANYDX010000253.1 GCA_025363395.1 Verrucomicrobiota bacterium | reverse complement strand
CTGCAGGGCGCGCACCACGAAGCCCAGAAATCC
Organism: Verrucomicrobiota bacterium; assembly: GCA_025363395.1. Lineage (GTDB taxonomy): Bacteria > Verrucomicrobiota > Verrucomicrobiia > Opitutales > Opitutaceae > Lacunisphaera. The sequence continues at coordinate 2,655 of JANYDX010000253.1, read as the reverse complement.
ACCAGGACGATTTTCCCCTCGGTGGCGGGGCGGGCCCCGTCCAGACCCGCGGTGGCGAGGGCGGGGAAAATGTCCCCGATTTTTGTTTCGGCGCGAACGCTGGCGGGCAGCCAGGATGCGAGCAGAATAAGCCAGACGGTCGTGATCGCCCAGCGGGACGGGAAAAATTTACGCGGCGACATATTGATAGAACCCGCGGGTTTGTGCGCGCGCCGTTTCGGTGATGAGCAGGCCATCGGCTTTCGGGTAGGATTGGATGAAATCGATGCCTTTCGGTACTCCAAGGACAAAGGCGGTGGTGGACAACACGCCGGCCTGCAAGCAGGTGGCGGCGATCACGGTGGACTGCATGCAACCGTTGGCGACGGGTTGGCCGGTGCGCGGATCGATAATATGGCCAAAGCGCCGGCCAGCCGCACGGAAGCAGCGGATGTAATCACCCGATGAAGCGACCCCGCTGCTTCCGGCGATGGCAATGCTAGCCCAAGACTTCCCCGGCTGTTGTGGATCTTCCAGGCCGATGTGCCACGCGGGCCGGCCGGGTGGCGCGCCCAAGGCGCGCAGGTCGTGGCCAAAATCCACCAGCACATTTGCGATACCGTGATTCAGGGCGATCTGCGCCACTATATCCACGGCGTATTCCTTGCCGAATCCGCCGAAGTCGAGTGCCATCCCGGAAACGGGCAGAAAAATTCGACCCGGTGCGCGCAGCACCTTGGTCCAGCCGACGAGTGCAAGCGTTTGAGCGATCTGGGCGGGGTTTGGAATCACCGGGCTTTCGGTTTTCCAGTTCCAAATTTGCATCAAGGGCAGCGCGGTCGGATCGAGCACGCCCTGGGTCATCGCATAAATCGCATCGCACAGAGTGAGCATCTGTTCCATTTCCGCGTCGATCTCGACCCACTTTTGTCCGGCTGCCGCGTTGATCCGGCTCACCATACTCGTGGGACGAAAGCGAGAATACCTAGCCTCGAAGGTTTGAACCCAACTTACCGCCGCCTGTTCGAAAAGGGCGGCTTTCCCGTGATCATCGGGCGCGGCGTATTGCACCTCACACACCGTCCCGAGCGCAGAAAAAGACAGCCGTCGCAATTGAGCCCCGCCGCCTTGGGATGCGGGCAGCGGCGGTATGCTTTGAGCGGTGGCAAAGCGGGGCATCAAGGTAGGGTTCACGGGAAGCGCCTCGTTTTACCAGATGAATTTTGCCCCGGCCGTGATGATTGTGGCACGGGGATAGGCGGTGCGGGCGGTAACGGAATCCTTGCCTCGCATATCGTACCGATCAACACCCAGGTCGATTTGCAAGCGGGCGGTTGCGCTCCAGACGGCCTTGAGCCCGTAACTGGTCGTACGCAGGGCCGACAAGCGGTAATCAGAGGAGTAAAACGGGCCTTGCGCCGGCGGTGAGCCTTCGACGGGCAGGATCGTGGTCTGATCGAGATTATAGTAATAGAAGTTTGCCGCGCTCTGCTCATACAACCGCAGAGTCGGGGTGAGGATCAAGGTGCGGCTGATTTGCTGGAGCCAGGTGAGTTCCAGCGTGTGCGCGGTCGTACCGAAGGTATCGTGATAAAAACGGTAACCGGCCTCCACGGCGCCGTGCAGATCCACAAACGCGTGGTTTAATGAAGCGAGAGCAACCGACTTGTTACGCGAGCCCGGCCGGTTTTCCAGAAACTGCAGGGGAAGAAAGTTGCCGGGATTAACCTCGGTTCTTTTTTGAACGATCTTGTAAGGGTCGCTCAGATAGCCGGTGGCATGGCCCCATGTGAGATCAAACGAAACCGAAGTGTGGGGATCGAGCAGTTGCGTAACGCCCACTATCACCTCATTGGTGCGTTTGCCCGACCAGGAAGATTGGTAGAGGACTTTTACCTTGTCGTCGGTGCCGGCAATTCCGGCAAGCACCGTCGTGTTTTTCTGATTGAAGTCGGTCAGAGTATTTAGGGACCAGCCTTTGGAGACGTAGTCGCTTTCCCGGCTGTGGGCCACGCCCAAGTCGAGATTTGTCGTGGAAAACTGGTGCGAGAAATTCACGTTCCATGCTTTGCGGCGGTCGCGCAAGGCGGTCAGTGGCACTTGATCACTGCCTGCAGGCGCCGGTTGACCATTGGGGCTGGCTCCGGCAATCGCGTCGATCACCCCCTGAACCTTTACATGCGAGTCCGGCCCCAAGTCCTGATCGAGAAGCGCGATCTGAGTGGTAACTCCGATGCGGCCATCCGCCTCGCTGTAGTCCTCGTATTTGTAACTGAGTGCATTTTCCGCGCGACCGGTGCGCGGGTTGGCCAACATCAGGCACAGGGCCAGCAGGACGCTTGAGCAAGTTGATTTGAAACGAGGCGATGCTGACATGTTGATTTATCCGAGATGATCGATTGCGCTAAAAGGAGAACGCTGGCGGTTCACTCCCGCCTGATGGTGCATGCCAGCATCGGCGAAGGAATCTTTATCCGGCTCCTCACAGTAGGAATGCGGGGACGAATTTTGGCAAAGGAGGGTAGCGTAACAGGATTGTTACTTTTCGCATTGCAGAGGACACAGCCTGGGCAGGCTCTCGCGGTGGCAAAAGAACGGGGACGCAGGTACCTTTGTGACCGGCGCAGAAAAGGGCCCGCGGCGATTTTTTCAGGCGGCGGTGGGCTGGTCGGGCTC
>JANYDX010000191.1 GCA_025363395.1 Verrucomicrobiota bacterium | reverse complement strand
CCGCCACATCGACCCGCTTGACCGCCGAGGTGAGCACACTGCCCGGATGAAGGTAATTCTGGTTGCTGTCACAACCAATGCTCAGGTGGCCGCCATCCTTCGCGGCCTGCATCACGCCGATACCCGTGGCGCCCGCAGCGTGAAAAACCACATCGGCGCCACGACCGAACTGGCTCTTGGCCAGCTCGGCTCCCTTGGTCGGGTCGCCCCACGCCGCGGGAGTGGAACCCGTCATGTTCTGAAACACCTCGGCGGCTGGATTCACAAATTTCGCGCCCTCCACATAGCCCAGGGCAAACTTGCGAATCAGCGGAATATCCATTCCACCCACGAAACCAACCTTGCCAGTTTTGGAGGCCAGGGCCGCCGCCATTCCGCATAGGAAAGATGATTCCTGCTCACGGAAGTTGATCGACTGGACATTGGGCAGATCCACCACCGCGTCCACGAGAGTAAATTTCACTTCAGGAAATTGACGGGCCACTTTCTCCACGGCGGAGGCCTGGGTAAAACCGATCGCTACAATGATGGTCGCACCCCGGCGGGCCATTTGCTGCATCGCCTGTTCGCGTTGCGCCGCATTCGTAACCTCAAACTCCCGCACCGCCTGACCGGTCTCCTTGGTGAAACGCGCGGCACCTTCCGAAGCGGACTGGTTGAATGAGCGGTCAAATTTGCCACCAAAATCATAGACAATGGCCGGCGAAAAATCCTTCGCTGCCACCATGGGAAAAGTCAGGGCGAGACTCAAAGCCCCCACCCAGGAGGAAATTCTGCAGGAAAAAATCATGGGCATTAAAACGATTGAAGAGGTGAGGCAAACTGCAACGGGAGCAGAGCTCACTCAATCCAAGACCGCGAGACACGCCAGCGGATAAACAACCTTTGAGAATACCTCACGCAGAATGCTCCAGCTGGAAACGCGCCAGTCCCTGGAACGAAAAAAGCCCGCGCCGGCCTTCATCATCGTGATAACCCGGCCGGACGGATTAAGATTCCAAGCCATCCAGTTGGCGCAATGCCTCATAGACCGCGATGCCGGCTGAAGTGGAGAGATTCAATGACCGCAGTTCCCCATTGGCGTGGGGAATCTTCACCCGCTGCGATTCGCCGAGTTCCGCATGCAGCCAATCGGGCGCCCCGGATTCCTCATTACCAAAAACGAGACCATCGTCGTCGGCATAACGCGCTGCCCAAAAAGTCTGCGTCGCATGAGTAGTGAAAAGCCAAAGCCTTTTCGGCGCCATCGGACTGGCTTTGAAGGCCGACCAGTCCGGGTGATGGTGGACGTCGAGTGAATACCAATAATCCATTCCGGCGCGCTTCAGATTTTTGTCCGTCACCTCAAACCCCAAGGGATGAATCAAGTGCAATCGACTCATCGTCACCGCACACATCCGGCCGATATTGCCGGTATTCTGGGGGATTTGGGGTTGGAATAGGACGACGTGAAGCATCAAATCCCAGCGTGCCGATTAACCTGCTCTTCTGTCAATGATCGGGCAAGGGCGTCAATTTTGATGCAGAATTCCCACCCTAGGGGTTTTTACCTCTTTACGACAACGCGAGTTACGCATATCCGTCATACATCTGCTGCCGGTCGCAGATAATCTTCATGTCTTTGGTTTTACCCCGAACTGATGAGAAAATTGTCGTATTAGTGGACGACGAAATCGCCTACATCGACCTCCTCCAGCAATTGCTCAGCGAGCACCTGGCTTGTCCCGTTCGAGGCTTTACGTCTCCCGCCGAAGCCTTGTTAGCACTGCCGAATCTCAATGTCGGCCTCATCATCACCGACTACCAAATGCCGGCGATGAATGGACTGCAGTTTCTTGCGGAAGTCCAAAAAAGGGACCCCAACATTCCTGCGGTGATGATCACAGCCTATTTGCTGAAATTCACGAAGACAGAACTCGCCAAGGTACCGGCGCTGAAAGCCGTGGTTCGCAAACCATTCAAATGGAAAACGCTGGCGGAACACATCGTGAAATACTGGCCGGATACACGCCCACCCGCGGTTATCGGATCAGGCGTGCCGTTTAGTCAGAGCTAGGCCTTTATTGTCCGCGTAGAGTAGATGAACGGTCGAGGGCAATTTGTGCGCCGCGAAGGCCGCGGCCATCGCCCGGCCAACCTTGGCGGCGACACGTGGACGCGCCACGCAGAGCACACTTGAGCCGCTGCCGCTGAGCCAGCCGGTCAATGCGCCACTCGCCACGCCGGCCTCAATGGCCGATTTTGCCCCGGGAATAAGTGGGAGACGATAGGGTTCGTGCAAAAAATCACACACGGCGTCGCGCAAACGGTCGTACTCCCCTGACACCATGGCCGCGACCACGTAGGCCGCGCTATTGACACTTTTAATCGCATCAAAATATGGCAATTCTTTCGGGAGGATGCCACGCGCCTTTTTGGTTTCCAGTTCCTGATCGGGCGACACCACCACAAAAACCAGATCACGTCCGATGGGTTTGCGCAAAACGCCCAGCAATTCGCCGGTATGCGGATCAGTGCGTGCCACACAAAAACCGCCGAGGACCGCCGGGGTGGCATTGTCGGGATGGCCTTCGAGCTGAGTGACCAGCGAGCAAAGATCGTCCCGGGTTAGCCCGGCCCCGGACAATTCGTTCAGGGCGGCCACCACCCCCGCGCGCAGAGTGACGCTTGAGCCAAGGCCGCGGGACATCGGCACCTTGCCTTTAATTTCCAGCGTAAAGCCAAACTCCTCCACGCCGGCCCGAACAAAAAAAAGCTGGGCGGCCTCGTCCGCCATGTTCAGTCCCGCCGTATCCGCATCGGTCGCCGGACGCGCTCCTCGCCAGTCGCCGCGGGTTAGCGTAATGTTGTTATAAATCGTGAGTGCGAGTCCAAGCGTGTCAAAGCCGGCGCCACAATTGGAGGTACTGCCAGGCACACGCACGGCGGCTTGGTGGAATTGCTTTTTCTTCATCGGCGAAATTTCAGGGCTTTGCGGGCCTCCATTTGCTGCTCACGCTTTTTGACATCGGCCCGTTTGTCGAACTGCTTTTTGCCGCTGGCCGTCGCAATTTCGACCTTCACCAGCGCCTCCTTGAAATAAAGCCGGAGCGCCACAATGGTCTGACCGCCGGTTTCAACCGCGATCTGCAGTTTGCGGATTTCACTTTGATTGAGCAGCAACTTGCGCACCCGACGCGGAGCATGCTGGGATGGCCCGCCATGGGAATACTCCTGGATGAATGCGCCGTAGAGCCAAACCCCGCCTTTCTCGACCCGGGCAAAAGCATCAGTAAGCTGGGCCTTGCCGGCGCGAATAGACTTCACCTCCGTACCCACCAGCTTGATACCCGCTTCAAATTTATCGTGGATGAAATAGTCCCGGAGAGCCTTCGAATTTCGAAGTTCCGTGTAGCGGGCAGTATCATGTGACTTGGCGGCCATGAGTAGGGAACACTAATGCGCGGACATGCGCGGGGAGACAAACAAAAGAAGCGAGGCCGGAGCCTCGCTTCAAAATAGACGGAAGTTTGTTCCGGGACGACCGGATTAGACGGTGTGCAGTTCGAAACTAATCTTGCCCTCGATGACTTCGCGCAACGCGATGTCTTCGGGACTAAGTTTTTCCAGCGACTCCACCAGAGGACGACTGCCCCGGCGGAGCTGCTTGACGCGACGGGAAATCACGTTGATCAGGATGTTCGGGTCGGAAATGACTTTCTGGGCTTCGCGGATATATTCGTCTCTCATAATGGCAGTCGGGAAATTAGGAAGGGATAGACCTAGGGTGGTGAGAGGGTGCGTCAAGGGCTAATTCCATCCAATTCAACCACTCTTTTGGGCTTTCCCGACGTTCCAAGTCATGCAAAAAGAACCGTATGTTCGTGGCTTGGACAACAACCTCCCTCCGTCCGGACGCCGACCGGCTCGCCCGGGGTGCGGTGGAACTCCGCCTCGCCGCCTGTACCCAAGTGGATGGTCCCATCAGCTCCTACTATCACTCAGAAGGACGGTTGGAGCAGGCCGAGGAATTTCGCGTGTGGTTTAAATACCTACCCGGCAATGCTTCGGCCCTAAACGCGTGGGTTCACCACCATCATCCCTACTCCACGCCGCAGTGGATTGAGGTCAGCGCTGAAAACGTGGGAGAAAAGTACTTGTCATGGGCCATGGCGAACTCTACATCCGCACCCTTCCAAAGTCCGAAATCACCTTAATCAATTCTTTATGTCACAGCACAACAGTCTCAAAAAAGCAGGCGGCGGTCTCGTCGTTAAACGCAATGTTCTCAAGCGATTCGAACGCGTCGAGATCCTCAAGAAACGTGGCCAGTGGAAAGCTGGCGACCGCGTCCAAGGTCTCCGTAAGACCAAACCTGACGTCTAATCGGCTGATTCCCATTTTGGCGGGCGCGTAATGCGCCCGCCTTTTTTATTTATGCACGACCTCTTCAAGCAGCTTATCGATTGGTATCTGCACTCGCTGGAATCCGGCGGGTACCTGCTCATCGTGCTGCTGATGTTCATCGAGAGCACGTTTCTGCCCCTGCCCAGCGAGCTCATCATCCCGCCCGCCGCCCACCTTGCCTACACCAAAGGCGACATGAGCCTGCTTGGCATCGTCATCGCCGGCGCGATTGGCTCATGGCTCGGCGCGACGGCCATGTATTGGTTTTCCCGCTGGGCCGGTCGGCCGCTGCTGTTGAAGTTCGGGAAATATTTCCTCCTGTCTCCGGAAAAAATCGCCAAAGCCGAGCGCTGGGCCGCCCACTATGGCAACTTCGGCATCTTTGCCTCGCGTCTGCTTCCCGTCGTCCGGCATCTCATCGGCATCCCAGCCGGCATTGTGCAGATGAATTACGCACGCTTTTCCCTCTACACTGTTGTGGGTTCGGCCCTGTGGTGCGGGGTTCTCTGCTGGCTCGGCGTCAAGGCCGGTCAGAACGAAGCTCTCATGAAGGGCGAATTGCATTCGATTACGCTCTGGGCGGTCGGTCTGCTGGGCGTGCTCGCCGTGGTCTACTATTTATTCGTCCACCGGCAGATGCAGTCGGATAAAAAGTAAGATCGTTGCTGGTACGCGGCCTGCAGCCTCATCCGCTCG
>JANYDX010000159.1 GCA_025363395.1 Verrucomicrobiota bacterium | reverse complement strand
CTCTACCAACTGAGCTAAGAGCCCGTAACAAACTAACGAAGGGCCTAAAGGTAAGGTTTCACCGTGGAACGCAAGGACTTTTTCACTTCGGATTTTGCAGCATATGCGATATCGGGGTCCAATTTCCCACGAACCCTTTTTCAGGCCATGTCCTTCATGCGGAACGTCACGGTCCATGTATCCGATTTCCCGTTTGGCGTAGGGCCGATGCTCTTCACCCGGTGAAAGGCGTCGATGACCGAGTCATCAAATGCGCGATCACCAGAAGATTTGGAAATACGTGGATTCAGAATGGAACCGCTGGCCGTAATATCGAAAGTAACTTTGGCCTCCATCTGGTCGTTCACTCCGGGTGGCGGCTCATGGGCCTCCTTGAGCGCATTTAACAGGAAGGAAATATAGGTATTGAGCTCGCTTTGTTCTTCGCGGCTCAGGGCTTTGCCGCCGCCCCCCCCGCGTGTATTTGCCGTGGAACCTCCACGGACTCCCCCGGGGATGCCTTGGGCGTCAATGCGTGGCACATTGGCGGTCTTTTGCACCGGCGCACCCGTGGAAGGCTTGGGGGGCGGATGCTTTTTGAGGTAATCCTGATAGGAAACCCGCGCACTTTTTTTCATCTCCTTAATGATGGAGGTGTCGGTTTTGGGTTTCGTAGGCGCCGGTTTGACCGGCGCCGGTTTCGGGGGAGTTTCTTCGCGCACTTCCGGTTCGGTCAAGGGCGCGACTTCCTGCACGGGTGGTGCCACCACTTGCGGCGGCAATTCAGCTTTCTGGGGCACTTCAATCTTCACAGGCGTCGCGGAATTGCCGAGCGCAGGCGCGACCAGCTCATCGGGCGCCGTGGGTGGCCCCGCCACCAATTCAAAAATCACCGGCGGCTTGTCCTGCTGGACCACATAGACCGTCGTAAAAAAAATGAGTGCGGCGGCAAAAGTGTGGAGCGTCAGTGAAACAACAAACGAACTGGGGGATTTCGCGTGCATCGCCTCACTTGGCCTCGGTATCGAAAGTGATTTTGGTCAGGTTGTTTTTCTTAATCTCGTCCATGATTCGCACCACCTGTTGCCATTGGAGCGAGAGGTCGGCGCGAATGCGGATGACCGGTTGCTTGGGTTTGGCTGCCACCGCGGAGAGATTGCTGGATAATTCTCCAAAGCTGACCCGCTTGGACCCGAAATAAAAGTTCCCCGACTTGTCGATCGAAACAGCCTGGAATTCCGTGTCTGGCGGCGTCGGCTGCGATTTTTTCCCCTCCACCGGCAGATTCACCGGAATCGTCTGCTCCTGCTGGATAAGCGGAGTCGTGATCATAAAAATGATCAGCAAGGTGAAGCCCAGATCCACCATGTTGGTGACATTCAGCTCCGCCACCGGATGCAAGTGTCGGGGTCTGCGAAAAATTCTGGCCATGGTGATTGCTTACTTGGCCTCCAGTTCGATGCGGTCCGCGAGATTGCTCGCGTAGTTTTCCAGCTCGGTGATCATTTTCTTCACATTCCCGAGGAGGATATTGTAGCCAAACACCGACGGAATCGCCACCACGAGGCCGGAGATGGTCGTCAACAATGCCGCCGACACGCCCGGCGCGAGCGTCTGAATGCTCGCGGAGGCCTGCGTCGCGACCGCGCTGAATGCCTCCATGATTCCCCACACCGTGCCGAAAAGCCCCATGAACGGCGCGCCCGAGACCAGTGAGGCCAGAATGATCATGCTCGATTCGTAGCGCAGCGACTGGCTGGCCAGCGCACGCTGGAGCGCGTTTTCCGCGTGTTCGAGCCGTGAGCGCATGTTCTCGTCCCCTTTTTCCTTCCCGATGGCGGCCGCACGCCAGTAGGCCTCGAGCGCATCGGCGAGCAGATCGGCATAGGGAATGTCACGCCGGTTGCGGAGATTCTCCGGCAGATCAAGAATATGCCGTTCCTGGGCGAGCTTGCGTTCGAACAGCAGATTCAGTTCGCGCAGCTTTTTGAGCTCGGAATATTTGCCGATCATGACCGCCCACGCAAAGATGCTGAAAACGGCGAGCAGCGCGATAACGGCCTGGCCGACCGAGTCGGTCGTCAGGAAGACCTGCCAGACATTGATGGTGGAGGCGAGAAATGGCGGCGGAAGGAAGCTGAGCATGTGCGGGAAGTGTTGGCGCGTTTATCCAGACCAATCAATTGAAATTCCTGTTGATCGGATGGTTGAATCTGGTTGCGCGTAGGCGCCAACCTTTTTTCGTTGGACCTGTCCCCTTTCCCATGCCCAACAAATCCAAACCCGCCGGCAAGCTCATTTCTTTTGAAGGTTCTGAAGGCAGTGGTAAGTCCACTCAGATCGCCCGCCTCGCCGGACATGTTCAAAAAATCGGCCGCGAAGTCGTCGCCACCCGCGAGCCGGGTGG
>JANYDX010000158.1 GCA_025363395.1 Verrucomicrobiota bacterium | reverse complement strand
AAGCCCGGCAGCTCTCGATCTCTCAGCGTCGCCAGTAATACCATAACCGGTGAGGGCGACCAATATAGTCCGATCAAAACAAGGTTGCGCCCTCAATTGTTCGGCCAGGCGATAGCCGTGCATATCGGGTAGACTCAAATCAATTAGCACGATGTCCGGGACATGTTTCATGGCGGCAGCCAAAGCCGCTTGTGCGTTGGCCGCGTGTTCAACCTCATGGCCATGAACCTGGCGTAACAATTCACACGAAACTTTGGCCAGGCCGGGATGATCTTCGACTAGCAATACTTTCATTGATTCTGCGTTGGGGGCTGCGTTGAAGGGGTATTCTCGGGCTTTGTTCACAATTTGCTAGATGAATAACCGAGACGATCACCAGAAACGACCGGTTCAATGTGCGGTGGTTCCGGAGTTTAACGCGGTTGGAATAACGGCGATGCCGCCCAGGCGGGGTGATCTATTTTCCCGGTGGTTTATCCCAAAGGCGGTTTCTGCTGGGATCAGGAAAAGAACACGGCGAGGTCGCCGCGGCTCCAGAACGGGAGCACGGTGGGTGTTTTGTCTGTGGCGCAGGAAATTCATCAGAGAAGAGTGGCCGCGAGATTGATTTGCTCCACCGGTACGCGCTTGAGCGCCCGGGGTCAGGATATTTTTGGCGGGACCGGGCCGCGATTTGAATCACTCGGGGCGCTCGTGATGATTTCGAGTAACCATTCGCGATCCGGTTGGTCTTTTTAAGCAGCTCAGCTCTTCACCTTACGATGAGGTGGCGCACGGGCGAAGAATAGATCAAAAAACAGCTTGATGAATATCCGACTGGAATGGAAACGCGCGTTGGTAACCGGCGGCAGCTCGGGAATAGGGACTGCGATTGTTCGCGCCTTGGCTGACGCGGGCGCAAAAGTGGCGTTCACCTATCGCAGCCATCCGGAAGCTGCGGAGGTATTGATGGAAACGCTCAGACAGGAAGGCAGGGAAGCAATTTCGGTCGAGGCAGACGTATCCGATCCGACGGCAGTGAAAGCGGTCTTTGAACGCATGGACTTGGCGTGGGGTGGAATTGATATCCTGATCAACAATGCCGGAATGGACGGCGAGCGCGCGCTCAGTTGGGAAACGGATTTACCGTCATGGAGAAAAGTTTTCGAGGTGAATTTATTCGGTGCGTTTTATTGCGCGAGTGAGGCGCTGAAGCGCATGGTGCCTCAAAAGGGAGGAGTCGTGCTGGGCATCAGTTCGGTCCACGAGGAAATTGCCTGGTCGGGCTACAGTGCGTACGCGGCCAGCAAGGCTGCGCTCGGCATGCTCACGAAAACACTCGCTCAGGAAGCCGCCCCGCATGGCGTGCGGGTGTTGGGGCTGGCGCCCGGCGCAATCAAGACGCCCATCAATCGGTCCGTCTGGAGCGACCCGAAAGGGCTGGAGGATTTGCTGCGAAAGATTCCGCTGAATCGCCTGGGCGAACCCGAGGAGATCGCCCGGTTGGCAGTAATTCTTGTTTCCGACGCAGCCTCGTATCTGACCGGACGTACTGTCTTCGTTGATGGTGGTATGACGGACTATCCGGATTTTGCCCACGGCGGATAAGGCCCTTTTCCGTGGACTCCATCACGGAGAAACCTCGCTCCTTTTCAGGGTAGCCGGACCGATGGAGGAGTAACGAAGGATCGGTGCGTGGGCTGGTACCTAAATTTTACGCCCTTTGGGGTTTTTCGGAAAAACGGACTGAGGATGAAAACATTTCATGCCTCATCCCGCGGTGGTGGATAATTCACATGATGTACCTCTCCCGCAATTTGCACGTCCGAAAAAGAATCGGTTTCCTCTGGGGTAACATCGCGTCCGGTTTAGGAACACCGGGGGGTGAGCGGGGTCAGCATTTCACGGCCATGCATTCATTCCCGAAGGATTTTACGCAGACGGCTGCGCCGGCCGCGCCGGCAGACGCGTCGTGGGACGAAGCTTTCGTTCGAGTGGAGAGTTATCTCCGGGCCCACCGGTTGGAGAGCCGGGTGCTCTTGAACGAGGTGGTCGCTGACATCATCCGTGAAGCCCGCGAACGTGCCTTGGGCGAGGCGCCGGTCGCGGCCGCCCTGCGGGTCATGCACGAACGGATTGGGCGGTGGTTTTCCCGGGCTGGGTATCCCGGCGATTGGTCCGACGAGAGGGCGCGGCAGCAAGGCCGGCTGGCGCTGGTGCTCGCCAATGTGCCCGGCCAATGGGCTGGTTATTTCCTCTCCCGCGAGCCTGTGCCGCTGGAACTTACGGCTGCGCTGGCTTCCGGGGTGTTGCGGCCAGGACCCGAATTGCGACTTTGCTCGATGCCGTCTGCGCCGCTCGAATTTGGTTTTGAAGATCCGATGGACCTGAATTCTCTCACGAAGAAGGGCTGGTCGATGACCCGGGAGGCGTTGTTGTGGTTGGGTGCGGCCGGTTTTTTTGGCGCCGCGTGGGCCGCCTCGCATTGAACTGCGACCATGCACTTTGTCCGCTTCGATCCCTCGACCCTCGATCCGAAGGAGGTCGCCCGACGGCGTCACCGGCTCATCACGCTGATCGTGCTCATTGCGGGCCCGGGGATCCTGGTGATGGCCGATCTGCACTGGCGAACGGGTTTTGACGGCTGGAATATTGTCCACCTCGTGCTCTTTACCTTGTTGTTCGGGCTGGTCGCGGTGGGCGCAGCCCAAACCCTGATCGGTTGCTCGTTGCGTCGCCGGGGTGGAGATCCGTGCCGGATCACCGTGAGTCTTTCTACGGAGGAGGAAAACGCGGCCGTGACGGCCCGCACGGCGATCGTGATGCCTGTCTGCAATGAAGAAGTCGGCCGCGTGATTGAAGGACTGCGGGTGATGTACGAGTCGGTCCGACGCACGGGCAAACTGTCGGATTGCGATTTCTTTTTGTTAAGTGATTCCAGCGATCCGAATCGTTGGATTGAAGAGGAGGCCGCGTGGCTGGCTCTGACACAGGAGCTCAGTGCTCAAGGGCGTTTTTTTTATCGCAAGCGCCGGGGCGGAATAAACAAGAAAGCGGGCAACATTGCGGATTTTTGCCGGCGCTGGGGCAGCAATTACCGCTACATGGTCGTGCTCGATGCAGACAGCATCATGACCGGGGATGCCATTGTGCGTCTGGCGCAATTGATGGAGCGCAACCGCAACGTCGGCATTATCCAAGCCGTGCCCGTGCTGGTCAACGGGGAGACCGTTTTGGCGCGCCTGCAACAATTCGCCAGCCGCCTGTATGGGCCGGTTTCCGCGACCGGTTTGAATTCCTGGCAGCTCAGCGAGGCAAACTACTGGGGCCATAACGCCATCATCAGGCTGGCGCCCTTTATTCGGCATTGTTCGCTGCCCGAACTTCCCGGTGAAGGCCCGTTCGGCGGGCGGATCATGAGTCATGATTACGTAGAGGCCGCGCTCATGCGGCGGGCCGGGTGGCAGGTGTGGCTGGCCACCGAACTGGCGGGAAACTACGAGGAGTGCCCGGGAAATGTGATTGAGTTTGCCCAGCGCGACCGGCGTTGGCTGCAGGGGAATTTGCAACACGCCCGACTCGTGGCTGCAAAGGGCTTTCACGTGATCAATCGTGTCCACTTTGTCCTCGGTATTCTCGCGTATCTCGCGTCGCCGCTGTGGCTGCTGTTTCTGATCGTGTCCGCCGTGATTGCCCACCGGGTTGGCGCAAGCGGGGGCGTGTTGCGCCCGGTGCATAGTTTCGCGGAATATGCGCATTGGAGCTACCATACCCAGGCGATTTGCCTTTCTGTTTTCACCTTGGGAATGCTGTTTCTGCCCAAGGTGATCGCGTTGCTCGACCTCCGCTCGCGTCCCGACGAAGTCGCGGCTTTCGGCGGATGGCCGGACTTGTGTGGCGGAGTGGTGCTGGAGACCTTTATCTTCACCCTGCTGGCCCCGGTGTTGATGTTGTTTCACACCAGATTCGTCATCGCGACTTTGTGCCGGCAAAATATTTCATGGGGTACGCAGCGCCGGGGACGCGCGGGGGAGTCTGAGCTCGGCGAAACCATCCGGGCCCACTGGGGACACACCTTGATCGGTCTGGCCGGTTTGTTGGTCGTCCATCGGATCGATCCATCCCTGGCCTTTTGGATGACGCCAATTTTTGGTGGGATGGTTTGTTCGATTCCGTTGTCATATTTTACCGGCTCCTTGGCGGTGGGCGAGGAATTGCGCCGGGAAGGGCTATTCAAGACCCCCGAGGAAAGTCAGCCCGAACCGGAGCTGGTCGGACTCGCCGGTGCGATGGCGGTTCGCGATCGCGGTCCCCGGCCCTCGCCTGAACTGGCGGAAAATTACGGACTCCTGCAGGCGGTGCTGGACCCGTATGTCAACGCGGTGCACGTCTCCCTTCTGCGTGCGAAGGATGATCTCCCTCCGGCGAGCGAGGACCGTTTCGTCGGTTTGCGGGAGAAATTGTTGCGCGAAGGCCCGGCGGCACTTCCGCTGCGCGACCGCTTGGCGCTGCTGACGGATGTCGATTCGATGAACATCCTCCATGACCGGCTTTGGTCCTCTCCGGCTTCACAGCTGGCCGCGTGGTGGCAGCTCGCCTTGCGTCATTATGAAATGATCGCTCCTCCGCCGAAAACTCCATTTTCACGCAAGGCGGAGACAGTTTCGCCCGCCGCCTGACCAATTATTCGCTGTCCGCGTCTTGGTTTTGAGTGGGCACTGCCTCCGTCCGGGCCAAAAAAGCCGCAGCCTCCGGGGAGGGCGCGGCGTCGATCTTACCAACGGTTCAATCAGGCGGCTTCTTCCTTGAGTGCAGCCCGATTCACCACTGAAGCGATCTTGGTGAGGAGTTTGTCCGTGTCGCCTTCCTCGTTGAGCGTGGTCTGGAGGATTGAGGCGACTTTGTCTTCTCCCAGATCCTTGGCGAATGTACGCATCGTGCCGTAGGCCGCGATCTCGTAATGCTCGACGCGTTGTGCCGCTCCGATGAGCTGCGCGTCGCGCATGGGCGACGCATCGTTGTCCGCAATGGCTTCCGCACCTTCCTCAACCAAGCCTTTCATCGCGTGGCAGAGTTTGCCCTTCACGGGTTCATCGAGAAGTTTGAACACTTGTTCGAGGCGCTGCACATGGGTCTGGGTCTGTTTAAGGTGGGCAAGAAATCCCGCTTTCAACGGCTCGCTTTGCGCGGCTTTGGCCATCTTGGGCAAAGCTTTCAAAAGTTGGTTCTCGGCATGATAGACGTCTTTGAGTTCTTCAATCAGAAGGTCTCGGAGTGAATTTGAGTTATTGGCCATGATGGTAATCGGGGTTGATGATAATTTTTTAGTTTATTGCACTGAATAGTGGTAGACCGAAAGGGACTGATTGCGTTCGCGATTTTTTTACCCGCGATCGACAGTAAATTGTCGGAGACTCGCTCCACCACAATTCTGGGGTCCCCACCCCAGAATTGTGGCTCCTGAAGATAATCTCTGGGGAACTTCAGCAAATTTATCTACGCCCCATTCTTGCGGGAACCCTTCTGGTTCTGACGCTACTATAGTCGTATGACGAAAAACTCATTTAAGTTCATCGCAGTGCTCTGTGTCGGGATCGCGACCGTTGGCTTGGCGTCGTTTACCGCCGGCTGTTCCTCCACGCCCACCCGCGAAAGCACTGGCGAATATATTGATGACAGCACCATCACCGCCAAGGTGAAAGGGGACCTGGTTCACGATCCTGTGGTGAAGGCACTCGAGGTGAATGTTGAGACCTTCAAAGGAGTCGTACAGCTCAGCGGCTTCGTGAATACCGCGGCGGAGAAGAACCAGGCCGGCCGCGTAGCGGCCGCGGTTCGCGGCGTCACGAACGTTACGAATAACATCGTCGTCAAGTAACCGGCGGGATTCTGAGTTCGGGCGCAGGGCAATCTCTCCTTCCGCCATCTGAAATGAAATTTACGATGGATCATTATTTATCGAATTCAACCGATGACGCACCGGTTTCAGCGGGGAGTGCGAGTCCGGCAGGTGGTTCGGGAAGAATTTTGGTGGTCGAAGACGATAGCACTATTCAGCGACTCATTACCACGATGCTGGAAGTGGCTGGTTACCGGGTGGTCTGCGCCGGTGATGGTGAGGCCGGATGGGATGTCCTGATCGCGGGAACATTCGATTTGTTGATCCTGGATAATAACATGCCTCGATTAAGCGGGATCGATCTTCTTCGCCGGCTGCGGGCAATTCCACTCAATCTGCCGGTTCTGCTGATCTCGGGAGACCTTCCGAAAGGAGAAAAGGATTTCGCGGCGTTGGTGACCCCGGGGGTCGCTTTATCAAAGCCATTTTCGATGGCTCAACTCTTGGGTCACGTGCGGGCCCATTTAGTCCCCGTTGGCTCAGCCGAGTGATTAACTTTGCGGCGGGCGTTCCGTTTCAGCTGCTACGCCGCACACTTTGCATAATTTCCTGACGCACGGCCACGGCTGTTTTCTTCGGCTCAAGGGGGCGATGATGCATCTGGCGATAGGCGCGAATGAATTCCACACCGAAGAACAGGATGGCACAGGAATAGTAAACCCAGATCAAAAGAGCCACGAGTGAACCGGCCGCGCCGTAGATTGAGGCCACGGTCGAGTGGGCGAGGTAGAGCGCTATCAAATAGCGTCCAAGTGTGAAGAGCACGGCAGTCAGGGCCGCCCCAAGCCACACCTCTGTCCACCGCAGTTTTACATCGGGCATGACTTTGAACATGAGCGCAAACAAGCTGGTGATAACAACGACGCCGACGGTGAGATCCGCCCACTGCAACAACGCCGGCGAGGAAAGAAAAGTACCGCTGAAGCGCCCCAGCGTGCTGGTCATAAAGGTGGACAGCACAAGTGACACCATCAGCAGAAAACCCACGGTTACTACCATCGTGAAGGAGACCAGCCGATGCAGAATCAACACGGTCCAGCCGCTCTTGCTCGGCCGCGTGCGCACGCCCCAGATGGCATTCAAGGAATCCTGTAACTGGCCAAAAACCGTCGTCGCGCCCACCAGCACGAGGATGATACCAACGGCCGTTGCCACCCAATTGTCCTGACTCGCCTGACTCGCCTCTGCCGCTTTGGTAATCAACTCCGCGCTGGCAGGTCCGATCAGGGCTGTAATTTGTTTCGTGAACTCATGGCTGGCCGCATCCCTACCTAAAAATGCGCCCGCCACGGTCACCGCGATGATGCTGATCGGCGCGAGGGAAAAAAGCGTGCAGAAACTAACCGCGGCGGAATGTTTAAACACATTGTCGTCATTCCACGCCTTCGCGGCTTGGAGAAAAAGCTTCGGCCAGTGTTTCATCGCATGGGTTGTTGGTGTTGCCATCGGTCAATCTCTACAAGTTGCGCATTCATTGCAGATTTTTCGAAATTGTATGCAGGAGAATACGATCCATGGACAATCTCCGGTCCATTCAGTTCGCGGCCCCCGGCGTTGAAATGGAGGGAAAGAGGGAACCGCCGAGCGAATGACGGGCTCTACTTACTCAACCCAGGGTTCATGGAAAAAATCACCGTCCACTGGAAAACCGCCGATTGCTCGGGAACCGAATCTGCCATTTCCGTCTCAGCATCAAACTGCGCCCGGCCTCGCATCGAAACTAAGTCCGGCCCCGCTCTGGCACGGTCAGCGTTACCGGTCTGCCGGCAATTGCTCGACAAGGTGGCCCTAATCACCGGCGGCGACTCAGACATTGGCCGGGCCGTAGCATTCTTTTTTGCCCGCGAGGGAGCTGATGTCACCATCGCCTTCCTGCCGCAGGAACAGTCCGATGCGGTGGTCCCCCAGCGTTCGGTCGAAGTGCTGGGCCGCCGCTGTCTTCTCATGCCTGCGATCTGACGAAGCCGGAGCCCGCGGGAAAACTATTTAAGAAAGCCGTCCGCGGTCTCGGGAAGCTCGACACTCTCGTGTTCACCGCGGCCCATCGTGCTCAGGTGCGAATCCTGACGGGAGAAACCGGTTTCACGTTGGTTTTAAGGCTGCCCCCAATGAGCAGTCCGCCGCCGATCATCAACAGGTTTTTCAGGATGAATTCGCCGTTGGTGGTGAGGATCCACGGCGCTTTCACGAAACAAAGTTCCGGCACAATCACCAGCGGAAGGAACGTTCCCGGAATTTGCAGAAACATCAAAATAAGCGCGAGTCCACGCAGCCGGGGGAACAGAAAAAGGCAGCCGGTGGCCAACTCCCATCCGCCGAGCAACAGCATGACGAATTTTGGCGAAAGGAAGTAGAACGTGCGTGTGACCAATTCATAGGCTGGGCTCACGCCAAAAAGTTTGAGGGCGCCAAACCAGATGAAGATTATTGCGAAGGCATAACAAAAAAAACTTCGCGCGAAGCGGTCGCGCCATTCTGCGGATAGACCTAGCGGATCTGGAATGCCGTTGGCCGGGAGGGGAGTGGTCTGCACTCCTCTTTGACCTGGTTTTGGCGGAAGCAGTTCCCGCTTCGGAGCAATTTCAAAATAGCGTGGCGTGTGAAGCCGAAGTGTTTCGCGGCGATGTTTAAGGAGCCAAAGTTTTCAGACAAAATTTATGCGGATAGTCGTCGAGTGAACTCGCTCCGTCTGGAGAAAAAGCAGCCGCGTTATTTCCAAAACTACTGGAGCCGGACCGAACCCGCAGGCTTCCTGGGAACGGCGCTTATTCATCCCAGCAGGGGGCGAATCGCGTATGGCCCGGTCGGATGCTGCGTCTCCACCCAGCGCACCGCATGACGGATCAGAGCCGTCGAATCTTTCAACTCGAGCTTTTCCTTGATGTGGCTGCGATGCACATCGACGGTCTTGGGACTGAGGTGGAGGTGTTTCGCGATCTCCCGCGTGTTTTTCCCTTGGCCGACCAGCTGGAAGACCTCGAATTCGCGGTCGGAAAGTTTTCCAATCGGGGAGCTGGAGCCGCGGGGCTTTTCGCCGGTCATCCCATCCAGAATTTTCGCCGACATCCGCGGACTCACATAAACGCTGCCGCTCAAAATCTGCCGGATCGCCAGCAGGAGATTTTCTCCGCCCGCCTCCTTCATGATGTAGCCGCGCGCTCCGGCGCGCAGCACGCGTTCCGCATAGAGTAGCTCGTCGTGCATCGAGACGACGAGGATCGGCAGATCGAGATGCACGGCGCGGAGGTCTTTGATAAATTCGAGACCGCTCCGACCGGGCATTGAAATATCCGTCAGCACGAGGTCCACGGGGGTTCGTGTGAGTTCCAGCAGGGCGTTGGCCGGATCACCGGATTCTCCACCGACGATCATGTCGGCCTGTTTATTGATCAACTGGGCGAGACCGGCGCGCATGAACGGATGATCATCCACCAGCAGGATCCGCCGGCGCACCGGTGAAATGGCGGGTCCTGCCTTGGCTCCCGCCCTTGCGGCTGCGGGCCGGGCTTTCATGTATTTTTTCGCATCGTGCACGTGATGGTTACCCCTTTGCCGGGTTTTGAATTCACCGTCAACTCTGCCCCGATCGTATTGGCGCGGTGCCGCAACACCTGCAGTCCGATGCCGTCCTTTTGTTTTTGGATTTTAGGCAGGCCCTTGCCGTTGTCGGCCACCCGCAATTGCACGATCCCGTCGCCACCACTCAGATGGAGCACGATCTCCGTGGCGCCCGCGTGCTTAAGCGCGTTGTTCAACGCCTCCTGGGCGATGCGAAAGAAATGCCCGGCTGCCTCACTGTCTTTTAGCAGTACGGGTGCGGTACAGACGAAGCGGCACTTCACCCGGCCGAGTGAAACGGTTCTTTCGACCAGCTCGGCCAGAGCGGCTTGCAATCCGCCCGCGTCCAGCATGAAGGGGGTGAGACCGTGCGCCAGGGATCGCGTTTGTGAAATGGCTTCGCGCAAAAACTGGCTCATGCGGGCGACCTGCACGGCGGACTCGGGCTGGGTGCGCTCAAGATCGCCTTTGAGCGACTGGCACATCAGTTCTATCGCAGTGAGTTGCTGGCCCAGTCCATCGTGCAATTCCTGGCCGATCCGCCATTGCTCGCGGTCGCTGATGCGAATGATTTCCTTTTCCAGCTGTTTGCGTTCGGTGATGTCGGTGTGCGCGCCGGTCATCCGCAAGGGTTTGCCCGCGGCGTCCCGGACCAACAGGGCTCTCGAAAGAATCCAGCGGTAGGTCCCATCCTTGTGCCGCACTCGATGTTCGATGCTGAAGGTGCTGGCATTTCCATCGAGAAATTCGCGGTAGGCTTTGCTGAACCGGTCCAAATCCTCCGGATGGACCCGCCGCTGCCATTCGGAGAGATGGTCGGAAATTTCGTTGGGTTCGTAGCCAAGAATGGCCCGCCAGCGAGCGGAGAAATAAACTTTCCCCTCGGAAACCTGCACCTCCCACACCCCATCGTTCGTCGCTTCCAAGGCAGTGGCGAAGCGGGCCTCGCTTTCCCTCAGGTTGGCGAGGGCCGTGGCCAAGGCACGGTCCCGCTCGATCTTGTCCAGCGCGCGCTTAACCACGCCAGGCAGGAGATCCAGCAGGCCGGTGTCTTTCATCACGTAGTCCAAGGCGCCGGATTTCATCATCTCGACTGCGACCTTTTCATCACCCTGCCCGGTCACCACGACGAAGGGGACGCGGGCGTCCTCGTGTTTGAGTCGCGCGAGCAACGCCGGGCCGGCGACATCCTTCATTTTGAGATCCAAGAGGATCAGGTCGGGCAGGTGATGAGCGAGTGAAGCCACCGCTGCCCGGCCCGAATCGGCGGTCGCGATCACATACCCTTCGGAGCGCAAGGTCTGCGCCATCAGAACCAGCAATCCCTCGTCGTCATCGACGACGAGGATTCTTGGGGGTTGAATGCTACCGGTCACAAGGAGGGAGACTGTCACTGCCGTTGACCGTTGGAACTTGAATCAAGGGGATAAACATTCCCAGACGGCGGATGGCTTCGGCGAATTTTTCGGAGTCGACAGGTTTCTGGAGGTAAACGCTGCAGCCCAGCTGATGGCAAAGGTCCACCTCGCGTGAGTCGTCGGTGGTCGTAAGCATGATGACGGGTAGCTTGCAGAGTTCGGGGTGCCGCTTGATCTGGCGAAGCACTTCGATCCCGTCCACCTTTGGCAGGCGAATGTCGAGCAGCACCAGATATTTCTGATGCGGGACCCGCATTCTTCCGTTGCCCTGGCGCAGGAGAAAATCGAGCACCGATTGGCCGTCTTGAAAATGTTCGACCGGGTTATTTAAGCCGATCGCCTCAAAGTTATGCCGCATGAGAATCGCGTGGCCCTCGTCGTCCTCCACAATCAATAGGATGGGCGTGTTTTTCATCCGATCTTAGGCGTGATTGGGCGGTGCGGGCAGTGACACAAAAAAAGTTGAGCCCACGCCCTCTCGACTCTCAACCCAAATCCGGCCTTTTTGGCGCTCGAGCACCCGCTGGGCGATGGCGAGACCCAGCCCATCACCCGGTGCGGCGGCGGGATTCAGGCGGTGGAAAATCTCGAAGGCTTTCGCCCGATGCTCCGGGGCGATCCCGATGCCGTTGTCGGCCACGGCATAGATGGCTTGTCCGTCTACGATATGGCCGCTGATTTGGATTCGGAGCGGGCGGGCCGGATCACGGTATTTCAGCGCATTGTCGATCAGGTTGGCAAAGACCTGGCTTGTCAGCTCGCTATCGGCGAGGCAGGTGGGCAGGGCCTCCACGTGAACTTCCGCCTTCGCCTCGTCGACTTGAAATTTCATCGCGGCGATGATCGCGGTCAGGAGGGCATGAACGTCGAGCGGCCGGATCGTCAGGGTGACCCGGCCCAGACGCGAGTAGCGCAGAAGGCCGGCCAGCAGCATTTCCATTTTGGCCACGCCGGCGTTGATGAAGCGCAGTGCTTGGGGAATGGTGGTTTCGACCGGCTGTTTGAGCTGGGCGACCGGCACCGCTCCGTCTCCGGCGGCGGTCATCGCCGCGTGGATTTTCTCGCACGCGAGGTCGAGCTGCCGCCCGAAACCCTGCACGTTCACCAAGGGCGAACGCAAATCGTGGGACACCGTGGACACAATGGTTTCCAGCTCCTTGTTTTTCTCCGCGAGATCTGAGGCGAATTGCTGCAATTCGGCTTCGTCGGCCTTGCGCGGGGTGATGTCAGTGCGGATCGCAATGTACTGGACGGGTTTTCCCGCTTCGTTCAATCGGGGGAAAATGGTGGTATCGACCCAGTAATAAGAACCGTCCTTGGCCCGGTTTTTAATTTCTCCCCGCCAGACATGGCCCCGGGCAATGGTGGACCAGAGCTCGTGGAAGAATTCCCTGGGGTGGTGGCGGGAGTTGATGATGCGGTGATCCTGCCCGAGCAATTCCGCCCGGGAATACTGTGAAATCGCGCAGAACTTGTCGTTGACGCGGGTGATTTTCCCGGCCGCATCCGTGATGGCCACAATGGAATGCTCATCCAGTGCCGCCTTGAGGTCTTTAAGCTCGTTGACGCTGCCGAGCAGGCGCGCTTCGAATTGTTTTCGTTCCGAAATATTCCGGGCGATCTTGGAGGCGCCAACAATTCGGCCGTCCCGGTTTCTGATCGGGGAAATGCTGACGGAGACTTTGATCGGAGTCCCATCCTTCCGGATCCGCACGGTTTCAAAGTGATCAATTTTTTCCCCGCGCCCGATTCGTTGCAGTAGGTCCGTTTCCTCGGTGTCGCGGTCGCGGGGAAAAAGCATTCGCACCGGGCGACCGATGGCTTCGGCGGCCGGGTAGCCAAAGAGCTGCTCCGCCCCGCGGTTCCAGGTGACAATGGTTCCGTCGAGATTTTTGCTGATAATGGCGTCGTCGGAAGATTCGACAAGGGCGGCGAGCCTCGCCCGCATCTCTTCGAACTCGGCGTCCGCATTGCAATGGGTCCAAGGCTCTTGCTCCAATGCGTGCAGTCGGGCGAGCAGCTCGGCCTTCGTCATCTGGGAGTATTCCTTTTGGGCCACGTCGCGGATTGGTAACAGCGGGGCGCTAGCCGTGGCAAGGGGGATAATTGTTTCCCGATCGGGGCGTGTCAGGATTTTTGTTTGGCTGCGCGACCTAAGGATTTTACCTAGCGAGATACCGCCGCGCCTCCAATTTCCAAGGGCGCAGCCCGGTGGTAGTCTGGTCCCATGACAGCGACCACGATTCCCTTCCCGCAGTTGGCGGACACCACGGGCGCGTCGCGCCACAATGCGGTGGTGCTTCACCTGCAACAGTCGAAAGTATTTCGCGAGTATCAGCAGGCATTTGAAACGACCACCGGCCTGCCTCTGGCGCTGAGGCCAGCGGGTTCCTTCCAATCGCCGATGCACGCCTCCAAGCGCCAGAATCCATTTTGCGCGCTCATGGCGGCAAAGAACAGGACTTGTGGTGCCTGTCTGCAGTTGCAGCAGAAGGTCGAGGACGGGGCCGGCCTGGAAGCTAAGACCCTGCAATGCTTCGCGGGCTTGAGCGAATCCGCCGTGCCGGTTCGCGTCGGTGAACAGGTGATCGGTTATCTGCAGACG
>JANYDX010000121.1 GCA_025363395.1 Verrucomicrobiota bacterium | reverse complement strand
AAGCCCGTGAGAAGTGACCAGCGGTGCCGGACCGCGGTTATGCGGTTTGTATTGGCCGGCGTGGTGAGGGGGAGATCGGTGGACTGACGAGACCGTGCCCGCTTTGTGCTGAACGCCTGATCGGCGGGCAGTTGATCGGATGTTTTTGATCACGCTCAGGGCTTCTTTTCTTTCTTTCCCACGCCAATCTTGAGGCGCGCGCAAAGTCGTGGCTGGCGGATTTCCTGGGGAAAAATCCACCGCCGTCATTTTGATCAACGCGATAAGGTTTCATCGTGAACATGCGGGCGGAGCCCGCGCCTTGCGACCAGCCGATGATCGTTCGCTAGTTTTTGACTGTCCACTCCAGCGGGAAGACGCCCAAGCTGGAACTCGCGAGGAAATTGGTTCCGTTCATCAGCCAGATCGCACGTTCCCCGGTGAGGCTGTTCTGCCAGACCAGATCCACCTTGCCGTCATTATTGAAGTCGCCTGTGGCTGCGACCGTCCACTCCTTGGGAAAGACGCCAAGGGTGGAACTCGCGAGGAAGTTCGTCCCGTTCATCAGCCAGATCGCACGCTCGCCGGTGATGCTGTTCGACCAGACAATGTCGGGCTTTCCATCTGCATTGAAATCCCGGTCGCCGCCACCGTCCATTCGAGCGGCGAACGCTAAACGGGGTCAGGCCGCTAGATGCTACTTCTTTCACAGGTGAGCTGTATGATAGGCGGCACAGTAAGAACAATTCAATTTGTAGCATCTAGCGGCCCGACCCCGTGTGACTTTGTTCTGGAGATTACAGCACTTCCAGCCAGGCCATTTAAAAAATCCTCGGACCTTGTGCGTGTCCGCCATCGTCTCAGTCTCGGATGAAATTTAGAGGGGGCTCAGCTCCACGAGCCAGACGTCGTTCTCGCGCATTTCGAAGTGGCGGGAGAACAGGCCGGCGGCGCCGACCGCGACTTTCTCGCTGAGGATCGGTTCTCCAGCAGAGGCCGTGTGCAGCGTCGCGACCTGGGCGCGCGTGAGCTGGGCCGGCGAGCCGAGATCACGCCAGGCGGATTGCACGTCATTCGCGCGGTAGCCGACTCGCGTGGCGAGCAGGCGGTAGGCGCCGGGCTTGAGGCCGGTGAGACGCAGTTCGGCGGCGGCCTTGGGATTCGCTGGATGATCCGCCTTGTAGTATTCCTGGTTGATGACCGACGGGCCGGGGTGCGTGATCGTGAAATCCCAGAAGAGCGCTTGCACCGCGCCAGCGTGGTCGCGGCAGACGAAGGCGTCGGGATCCGCGCATGCGAGCTCGGCGTCGCCGAGGCGGTGGAGGAATTGATACGCGAAGTAGGATGGCTTCGCGAGGTCCTGGTAATTGAGCATTCCGAATCCACCGTGGAATGGCGTCAGGCGCGGGCCGGCTTCCTCGAAAATATCGGTGAAGGTCCAATACGACATCGATGCGGCGGCGTTCCCGACGTGGCGGATCTTGTCGAGGATGAAGGCGGCGCTGTGATAGCTGTCGTGGATCGGATCGAACGGCGTGTAGGAACTGCTCCACTCGGTGTAGTGGAGTTCCGCTTTCGCGAAGGCGGTGCGGTCGATCTTGGCGCGAATGCCTTTCACCTCGTCGGTCACAGCGTTGCGGCCGGGTGAAAACACCGTGCCGGCATTGCCGTTTTCATCGAGGTAACCGCTCATCGTGGCGTAGCAATGGGTGCTGACGAAATCGAGCGGGAGTTTGTTTTCCGCGCAATGCGCGAGGGTCTCGTCGATCCAGCCGCTGCCGGCGGTGGCGGGCCCGCCGACGCGATAGGTGGCATCGACGGATTTCACGGCGCGCGCGGTGGTCTCGTAGAGCCGGTAGTATTCGGCGCGGGCGATGGGCGCGAACTCGGCATCGGTCTTGCCGCCGGTGGTGCCGATCCAGAATCCGGTCAGGTTGGGTTCGTTCCAGACCTCGAAATACCACGTGCGCACTTCATCGGCGCCGTAGCGCTCGGTGACGTGACGGGTGAACGCGGCGATGAACGCCTCCCATTTTGCATAGTCCTTCGGGGGCGTGACGTTCGCCTTATACCAGAAAATCGTCTGCGGCCCGCTCGCGAGCGCGCCCGGCATGAAGCCAAGTTCGACGAACGGCTTCATGCCGATGCTCTGGAGGAAATCGAAGAGCTCGTCGATATATTGCCAGTTGTAGGCCGGCCGGCCCTGCTTGTCCTCCTGGTAAACGCCCATGTCGTCGCAAAAGAGACCGTGAAAACGAAGGTAGCGGAAGCCGCACTCGGTACGGGCGCGGCGGAGCTGCCGCTGCCAATCGGCGCGCAGCCCTTCGTTGGCACGTCCGGCGCCGACGCAGAAGTTGTACATCCGGTTCATCGCGCCGCGCGGTTTCGCCAGGTCCGCGTCGATCACGCGCGGTGCGGCATGCAGTCCGAATGGAAACGCAAGCAGCAGGAATAAAACAAGGGGTTTAGACATGGGGGAAACTTAGCCGAACAGCACTGACGAGTGAAAGCATATTGAGGCTTCGTGGTGACACGGGTCTGACACCGGCGGGCGGATCGTCGCGAGCGGTCCACGGCCAGCCGGTTCGGCGAACTACAAACTGCCCAACCAGATCTCATTTCCGAGCCTGCGATGACACGCCTCAACGGAGCGAAAGGCAGGTGGCGAGCGCCCGGCTTCCGGGCGAAATTCTAAAAGAGCAGGTTGTAATTTTTATAATTTCCCCAAACACGAGGGCTATGAAACGATGGAATTATATTACCCACAGCCGACTTTTTTCCCAGCGGCAGACTTTTCACGCGCATACTCCACCTGAAGGCATGCTTCGCGCTCATGGTTTCGGCCTGGAGGGCCGGCGGAAATTTGTATTGGGAGGGTTGCATGCTGATTTGATGGGCCAGTTCGAACGCGCCGCCGATTACCTGCGCTGGGCGCATAAAATCCGCGCCGGGCTGCTCGACCTCTTCTGGCCCACCACGACGCCGGCAGACAATTCGCCGCGGCAAAACCGTTTTGCCGACCGGCAGGCCGGCATCGGCGACACGCAATACCTGCTGGCCGAGATCACTCCATTCGCTTTTAACTGGCGCTGTGATGTGTACGCCAACGTGCTCGCGTTCCTGATGAACGTGCTCGACGTGGACCGTGCGCGCACGGCGTTTCGTTTCATGTGGGGGGGGCGGGGTCAACCAGCCCTGGTCCGTGGCAAATCTTTATCCGGTCGTGCAGGCCGGCGATCCCGACTGGCGCGCCTACTACACGGTCAACCTGCTGAATCTGCCGCACCATTATCACAACGGTGGAATCTGGCCTCTCGTCGGCGGCATGTGGGTGAGGTTCATCCATCGGCTCGGTTTTCACGAGGTCGCCTGCCGCGAGCTCTTGCGGCTCGCGCAGCTCAACCAGCTCGGCCGCGATCAGGAATGGGAGTTTAACGAGTGGGCCCACGGCACCACCGGCCGCCCGATGGGCAAGGCGTTTCAAGCCTGGTCGGCTGCCTCATTTCTCCGCCTGTCAGGAAGTCGAAGCCGACCCGAAAAGCCTCGAAGAGACGTATGCCCTGCACGCGCCATCCATCGACCATCCCCTCTTTCTCGCGTGCGACCGAAGCCACGCGAAGCAGCGCTTGATTAATTGGCTCTGAAAGACTTCGCCTCCTTTGGACCCTTCGCGAGACACACTCCGGAAAAAATGAAGTGGCTACGATACTATGCCGCCAGACGCTGATTGCCACTCGAGCGGCCGCCCACATAACCACCGCGCAAAGGTCGGAGAATAAGCGCTGGGACGACACGCTCCACCGGCTTGAAGGCCGGCAGCCGCAGAGCCATGAGGCGGACGGCGAGCGGTGCTGCCTCGTTGCGAATAATAAACGATACCCCCATCATGACTTGGAGCGTTCCCATCGCCACGAGCCAAAGCTCACTTGTGTTCGAACCATCCGTGGCTCGAGCCACAAAAAAGCCCGGCGCCAAGGCGGGCAGAAAAGTCATCCCCAAACCGAGCAGGAAAAATCCGAAGGCATTCAACGTCGTCATGCCTGAAGTAAAGCGAGCCGCATGCCAGCTTCGCCCGACTTACTTAACCCACCCATTCCACGCGACATGAGTTAAGTTCCACCCGCTGGAAATCATTTTCCGACGCACTTTGCCCGATCGCGAGCCGCCCATCGGGCAAAGTGCGGGATCAAACGTCGCCCAATTGCGGACGCAGCACGATTTCCTCAACCACGGTGTTTCGACTGAGACGATACACATCAAGAATCGCGCGGGCGATGTCGGCCGCCGGCATGATGCGCTCCGCCTTCACTCCCGATTTCGACCATGAGGGTGTCCATGTCGCGCCCGGATGGATGCAGCAAACGCGGACACCCTTGTCCTTCAACTCCGTGCGCATGACCGCACTCAGCCCGGTGACGCCGAATTTCGCCGCGCAGTAGGCTGCGCCGTTGGGGTAGGCCTGCCGCCCGGCGATCGAGCTCATGTTGAATACATCGCCGCGCCCGCGCTTGATCATCGCCGGGACAAAAGCTTTTGAAACAAGAAACACACTGCGGAGATTCGCGGCAATCTGTGCATCGAAGTCAGCGAGCGTCAGGTCGAGAAACGAGGCCCCGAAAAACTTTCCCGCATTGTTGATCAACACAGCGACCGGCCCAAAGTGCTTCGTCACCGCCTTCGCCATCGCGGCAACCGACGCCTCCTCGCTGACGTCGCAGGGGAAAATCTCCACCGCGGCGCCCAGCTTGATGCAGTCGCGGGCGACCGTTCTGAGGTTTTTTTCATTGCGTGCCACGAGGGCAAGACGCGCCCCCGGCAATTCGCCCGCAAAGACCCGGGCAATGGCCGCGCCGATGCCCTGGGAAGCGCCGGTGATGAGGACCACCGGATTTTTATTAATCGAAGATTTCACAGGGAAAAATAGAGGAATAGCAAACCACCGAAGAAATAAAATACCCAGAAAGAAACCGGGTCTTCATGATTTTTCGGGTGTTCGGTATTTTCCGTAGCGGGACTTCACGTCAGCACAACAGCGAACTGAAGTCCATGAAGTCGGCGGTGAAGCCGCCTTTCACGCCCTTGCAGATTACGCTGACGGCATCGTGCGAGTGCAGTGACTCAAGATGCGTGCAAGCGATGCGGAAATCCTTGATGCGTTTCTCACCGTCAAACTCTTTGTAGAGAAGACGGGCGGCATCCTCGACAAACTTGAGGTAGGCGCCGTTGAGCTCGGCGAAAGCCTGCTCGTCCTCGCGCTTCACCATCACCTGCGTCTCCGTCTGGAGCGCGCGGAGGCACAACGCATGGATGTCCTCGATCCAGATTTTTTTGCCTTCGACCTCCTCGACGGTCACGCGCGCCTTGCTGCGCTGCGAATGGGGCACGCCATAGGCGCCGCGTTTGGCGCGCGCGTGCTCCGTCAGCTCCGCGGAGCATGGACAGGCCGATGAATAGACAAAATCAAAATGGATGAAACGCCGGTAGCGACCGTCCCGGGTCATCACGCCCTCGAACGCCACGGTGTAGAACTGGTAGCCGTCCAGCCCGCTGCGCAGGCTCGTGCGGGTCATCGGATAGGAGAAATTGATTTTCAAGCGCGCGTCCTTGGTGTCGACGTTGCGCAGGTAGCTCTTGAGAATCTTGCCCATCCACTCGCCCGTCGTGACTTCATCCTTGTGCTCGTAGAACGAGCGCATGATGCGGCTCATGTTGATGCCCTTCAGCTCGGCTTCGAGCGAAACGGTGCCGGTGACGCTGGTTTCGAGGGTAAGTACTTCGCCCGCCTTCGTGCGGTACTTGAGCGGGAGTTTGAAATTGTGGATGCCCACCTGCTGGATCGGAACGTGTGCGCCCTGGATGGCTTCGTGGGCGACCTCCATCATGTCGGGCATCGAGGCGCGGTAGGCGGCATCGGTTTTGAACTTCTTGTCATAGCCGCGCTTGATCGGCGGCAACTGGCCGCAGCTCGAGCGATGGAGATACATTTGTTTCATGGGGACGGATCGTTTTTGGTTTGGTTGACCGCGGGTGACGTAACCGCGGGAAAAATCAGGCGCGGTCGGGGCCGAAAAATTCCGCGTAATTACGCGGGGTTTCGTACAGCCGCACGCAGTGGAGCTGTCCGGCCCGGATGTGCGGAGCAATCTCGTTCCAGAACGCAATCACGAGATTCTCGGTGGAGGGAATGATGCCGTGCAGAAAGGGCACCTCATCGTTCAGGTTGCGGTGGTCGCATTTGTCGGCGACCGCCTGATTAAGGATGCCTTTCAACTCCCCGAGGTCGATGATGTAGCCGGTGACCGGGTCGGGCT
>JANYDX010000116.1 GCA_025363395.1 Verrucomicrobiota bacterium | reverse complement strand
TCTCGGCGTCGAGTTCAGTGGCGGTAAAAACGGGCGGGCCCGGGGCAATCATGGCTGGTTGATACATTTATCCTGCACCGAGTGAATCGCATTCTTTTCGCCGAGCAGGACCACACGGGGTGAGTGCTTGGACGCTTCCGCGGCATCCAGCCGGACATACGACGCGACAATCACACGGTCACCAGGCTCCACGAGATTCGCCGCCGCGCCGTTGATCTGCACCTGGCCCGGCTCGCCATAGATGACATAGGTCGTGAACCGGGCTCCATTGGTAATATCATAGACATCCACCTGTTCAAACTCCAGCAGGCCCGCCGCCCGGCACAGGGCGCGATCCAGCGAGATGGAGCCTTCATAGTGCAGGTCAGCGGACGTCACCGTCGCGCGATGGAGTTTCGCTTTGAGAAAAGTCAGTTGCATAAAATCAAACCAACTTCCGGCCGCGCGCGCGAGGTCGCCCGAGCTCCGGTAAGAGACCGGGTGAAGCCAGGGAGACCCCGCCGTGACGAATTATTGGAGGCAAAAGATGGATCGTAGAGGGCATTTTCACCCAAGGACATTTTCTGATGTTCCAAGCTGGGATTGGGCCGCATTATTTTTTATCAGATTCACTTTCATGATTCATGGCCTCGGCGTACTTCAGTCCCCACAGGACAAGCTCGGAAACAATTTCATCGAACAGTCCCTCGCTTTCAAACATCCGCGCGAAACCGCCGGTACCGATGATGCGCGGTTTGCCCGTGGGAAACGCCTCGCTTTGCAGTGCCGCCAGAATGTGGCGGATCGCACCGACGTGCCCGTGATACAGACCGGACTGAATGCTTTCGACCGTCGTGCGTCCCAGCACGGATTCGGGCCGAGCGATCTCCACGCGCGGCAGCTTGGCTGTGTTGCTGGCCAGCGCGGACGCCGATACGCCCACCCCGGGCAAAATAACTCCGCCCAAATAATCCGCGTCCGCAGTTACCACCTCGACAGTCGTCGCTGTGCCGCAATCGACGACGAGCAAATCCTGTTTGGGAAACCGCCGCGTGGCCGCGATGGCGCCCGCAATCCGGTCCGCCCCGACCTCATGCGGATTGCGGTAGCGCACTTTCAAACCGGTTTTCACGCCGGCTTGCAGGACAAACGGCTCGCAATGAAAATACTTCACGGCCGCCCCGCGCAAGGCGTGCAGCGCGGCGGGCACAACTGAACAGATCGCCACGCGTTTGATGCTACGTGGTTCCACCCCGTTTTCCCGCAGCACCGCGGCGAAAAATATCCCGAGTTCATCGGATGAATCGGGTGTCTGCGTGGACTTGCGAAACTGGCAACGCAACGTTTCACCATCGAATACACCGCCGTGGATTTGACTGTTACCGATGTCGAGACAGAGAAGCATGGCGGGAAATCCTGGGATCAGGCGTAAGCCGGGCCGGTGGCCACAAGGATTTGCTCCAGCGTTTGGGCCAGCTCGGTCCGGTTGGCACAATGACGGACGCCTCCGCCGCCCCAGCGATGAATGCTCGCGGGAAAATCCTCGCCGGTGACACGCTGGGCCAAGTCATTGTGCACGACCAGATCCGCGCCGGTCCGTTGCAGCAAAAGCTCCACTGCGGCATTTGCCTCAGCCGCCGTGGCGCCGTTGGTCAGCTTGAAGGCAACTACCCTTAGCTTGGGATTGAGACTCGTGGTGCGCAACGAATCGATCAGTTTGGGCAAGCCCCGCAAACGAAGCGTCACGGGGCCCGGACCCGATTCCAATTTTGTTCCGCCGGGTGGATGGGTACCGCCGGCCGTGACAACTGCCTCGACCCCGAAATCGCTGACCGCCGCGGCCTGAATAACGACGTCGAAATGTTCGCCACCCAGCAAGCGCTGGAGTGCTTCGTCCAGCTCGGCAAAATTCGAAAAAACCTCCTCGCGAACTCCCGCATCGGCCTTCACGGCCGACCTTGCGCGCAATAAAACCACCTCGTGTCCGCTGCTGACCAGATGCGAGGCAAGCCCGGCGCCCGTGCGACCCGTGCTGGTGTTGGTCAACACC
>JANYDX010000107.1 GCA_025363395.1 Verrucomicrobiota bacterium | reverse complement strand
TCTTACCGCGCTCGACTTCGAGGAGAACACCCGTCTCCCCAAGCTTGAGGGTAACACCTCGCCCTGCCCCGCGGATGCCGTCGCCGCCGCGGGCCTCCAGACTCCGTCGCGGAGGCACGATCGATGGCTACACTCGAAACGATTCGGCAGGCGGTTTCTGTGCTGGGACGACGCGGTCGCGGTAACGCATACCCAAAGAAGCTGCGCGCAGAGATTGTCGAGCACGCCCGCTCGCGGCGTGCGGCTGGAATTCCGATCGAAGCGATCGGCGCCGAGCTCGGCATGCCGTGGCGTACGATTCGCCGGTGGATGCCGCCGGTTCGAGGGAAGCGATTTCGACCGATCGAGATCGTCGAGGCTCGCTGTGACGTCGTCGTGCATGGGCCTCACGGGCTGCGCATCGAAGGGCTTGACCTCGACGGCGTCGCCGGGCTCGTGCGGAGGCTCGGTTGATCGTCAGTGCTCGCCAAGTGTCCGTGTATGCGTGCGCAGAGCCTATCGATATGCGCAAATCGTTCGATACGCTGGCAGCGCTGGTGAAAGAAACGCTTGAGCAAGATCTGCTGAGCGGCAGCTTGTTCTTGTTCGTGTCGCGCAATCGCAAGCGCGCGAAGGTTCTTTACTTCGATGGCACGGGACTGTGCCTGTTCGCGAAACGGCTCGAGAAAGGCACGTTTGCGGCAGTGTGTGATCGCGAGCGCAACCGCAGCGTGAAGCTCACGCTGAGCGAGCTGGTGCAGTTCATCGAGGGCAGCGCGGTGATCGGGAAAAGTCCCGCGCTGCTCACGTGGGCAGACCTCACACCACGCTGGCCCGAAGCGAAAAAATAGACGCCGAGAGAAACTTCTTGCTCGCCACACGCGTCCAATAGACATGCGGCTTGCTGTGGAAAAGGATCTCGAGACCGTCCGCAAAGCCGCGCTGCTGCTGGAGTCTGAAAACAAGAAACTCGCGGCGAAAAACGTCGAGCTCACCCGCGAGCTGCTCAAGCTCAAGGGGCTCGGCTCAGAGCAACTCACGTTGAAACTCGAGGAGCTCCAGCAGCAGCTCGACGCTCGCAACAAGGCGCTGTTCGGGAAGTCGAGCGAGAAGCGCAGCAAGGACTCGCATGGCGCTCGCGATGATGACAAGCCGCAGACCGGACACGGCCCAAAAGACCAGCCCGCGCTGCGCGGCATCGATCAGATCGTCGCGCTCGGAATCGTCGACGACACGACTTGCCCGCACTGCGAGAAGCCAGTCGTCGAGTGGGAAGATCAGTTCGAGGAGAGCGAGGAAATCGACGTCATCAGTCGCGAGTTCGTGACCAAGACGATCAAACGCAAGAAGGCACGCTGCGAGTGCTGCCGCACGATCGTTACCGCTCCGGCGCCGCTGAAGTTGTTCCCCGGCGCGCGCTACTCGATCGCCTTCGCAGTGCTTGTCATCGTTTCCAAATACGCCGGCCACCTGCCGCTAGAGCGCCAAGTCAAGATGATGAAGCGCGACGGACTCGACGTGGATTCACAGACACTCTGGGATTACACCTGGGCACTGTCGCAACTGCTCAAGCCCGCGCATCAACGACTCCTCGAATACGTGCTGTCGTGTCCGGTGATTGGCGCCGACGAAACATGGTGGCGACTGATGGGCGGCAAGCCGAAAAGCGATGGCGGCGACGGCGAGAAATGGTGGATGTGGTCCGCGTGCTCGGACGACGCCGTTTGTTATCGACTCGAAGACTCGCGCTCAAACAACGCAGGGCAAAAGCTCATCGGTAACTACAAGGGCGTCGTGATGTGCGACGGCTACAGCGTCTACATCTCCCTCGCTAAATCCGGCGCTCAGTTTCGACTCGCACATTGCTGGAGCCACGTGCGCAGGAAGTTCGTCGAGATCGAAACGGCGTTCTCGAGCGAAGCCGCCGTCGCGCTCGACTTGATCGCCAAGCTCTTTGCGATTGAAGCGCTCTGCCCAACGGGGCCACCGGGCGATGCGATGCGCGCCGAGTTGCGTAATTCGCGATCGCGTCCGATCGTCAAAGAGATCGAGCAATGGGTGCTCAGCATTCGCACGCTTCCAGGAAGCGGACTACGCAAAGCGATCGAGTACATGGGCGGCTTGTGGAAAGGCCTCATCGCATTCCTCGACGACC
>JANYDX010000082.1 GCA_025363395.1 Verrucomicrobiota bacterium | reverse complement strand
CGCTCACCTCAAATACAGTCAGACCCGGCTCGATAACAACCTCGTGGAAAACGCCATTCGTCCCTCCGCCATCGGAAAGAAGAATTGGTTATTTATTGGCCATCCTGACGCCGGGCAACGATCGGCCATCATTTACTCGCTGGTCGTTTCGTGTCAGCGCCACGGCAAAGATCCGCTCGCCTATCTGCGCGACGTGCTCACCCGGCTGCCGGCGATGACCAATCAGGACGACCTCGCTCCGCTGCTGCCGGTGAACTGGTCCGCGCCGACGCTGCCGGCGCTCGTCTCGTAACTCCGAGTCAGAAACGTGACCGCTCTGACGCTCGCCAGCTCAGAACTCGGGGCAGAATCCTCACCATTACGCCCTGTCAACGAGGGTCTCCACCGGGACCTTACGGACCTTACAGTGAATCTGTTAGACGGACTACTACAGTTCTTCTCTGATTTTCGCGCCTGGACGTGTATGGTCAGGCTTCTTACTCGCGTTGGAACGCGAGCAATCAGTCTGCATCGATCCGGCTCAGCAGACGCCGGCTCAGATCTTCACCGGCGCGAGTCGCCAGATGTCTCGGGCGTAGTCGCGGATCGTGCGGTCGCTGGAGAATTTGCCCATGCGCGCCGTGTTGAGGATGGCCATTTTTGCCCAGCGCTTTTGGTCGCGATAGGCAATGTCCACCCTGGCCTGCGCATCGCTGTAGCTGCGGAAATCCGCCAGCAGCATATAGGGATCACCGCCCTGCAACAAACTGTGATGCACGAGCGAAAAAGCACCCTGCTCTCCCGGCGTGAAGTAATCGCTGCCGAGCCAGTCGATCACCGCGCGCAGTTCCTCGTCGGCGTTGTAGTAGTCCCAAGGCTTGTAGCCCTTGGCCCAGAGCGTCTCGACCTGCTCGACCGTGAGACCGAAGATAAAGATGTTTTCATCACCGACTTCCTCGCCGATCTCCACGTTGGCCCCATCGAGCGTGCCAATGGTCAGCGAACCGTTGAGGGCGAGTTTCATATTACCCGTGCCGGATGCTTCCTTGCCGGCCGTGGAAATCTGCTCGGACAAATCGGAAGCCGGAATGATTTTTTCCGCGAGGGAGACCCGGTAGTTGGGCAGGAAGGCCACCTTGATTTTCCCGCCGATGCGGGCATCGGCGTTGATGTGGGCGCCGATGACATTGATTGCGCGAATGATATTCTTCGCCAGGTCGTAGCCCGGGGCCGCCTTGGCTCCGAAAACAAAGACCCGGGGCACGATGTCGAGACCGGGATTCTGCACCAGCCGGCGGTAGAGCGCGAGGATGTGGAGCAGATTCAAATGCTGGCGCTTGTATTCATGAAGGCGCTTGATTTGCACATCGAACAACGCGTCTGGCGAAACCTCCAAGCCGCACTCGGCCTTGATGACCGCAGCGAGGTCCACCTTGTTGGCCCGCTTGATGGCCATGAACTCGAGTTGGAAGGCGGCCTCGTCGGCAAATTTCTCCAGACCGCGCAATAGATCCAGATTGCGCGCCCACTGAACGCCGCCGAGTTTTTCGGTGATCAGCGCCGAGAGCCGCAGATTGCTCTTGAGCAGCCAGCGTCGCGGGGTGATGCCGTTCGTCTTGTTCTGGAATTTGCCCGGATAAAGCGAATCGAATTCCGGAAACAGATCCTTCTTCAGCAGCAACGTGTGCAACGCCGCCACGCCGTTGACCGTGTGCGAACCCGCGACGGCGAGATTGGCCATGCGGACATGCCGGTGGCCATTTTCCTCGATGAGAGAGCAAATGCGCTTCTTCTCGTTGTCGCCGGGCCATTTCGCCTCCACCGTCTGGATGAGCCGCGTGTTGATTTCGTAAATGATCTGAAGATGGCGCGGGAGCAGGCGCTCGAAGAGGCCGACACTCCACTTTTCCAGCGCCTCAGGCAGCAGCGTGTGATTGGTGTAGGCGAAGGTCTTGCTGGTGATCGCCCACGCCGCATCCCAAGCCATGTTCTGTTCGTCGATGAGAATGCGGGTGAGCTCCACCACGGCGATGGCCGGATGGGTGTCGTTGAGCTGCACCGCGACTTTGTCCGAGAAATTGGTCCAAGAGTTGGCGGGATTCCGGAAGTGACGCCGGATGATGTCGCGGAGTGAACAGGCGACGAAGAAATACTGCTGCATCAGCCGCAGTTCCTTGCCGGTCTCGGTTTTGTCGTTCGGATAAAGGACTTTTGAAACGGTTTCCCCGATGGCTTTTTCGCGAACCGCCTCGACGTACCCACCGCTGTTGAACGCCGCGAGATCGAAGTCCTCGGAT
This sequence comes from Verrucomicrobiota bacterium, assembly GCA_025363395.1. Lineage (GTDB taxonomy): Bacteria > Verrucomicrobiota > Verrucomicrobiia > Opitutales > Opitutaceae > Lacunisphaera. The sequence continues at coordinate 5,252 of JANYDX010000082.1, read as the reverse complement.
GATTTGGAAGCCCACAGCCGGAGCAAGTTGACGGTCTGGGTGCCGTAGCCGGCGATCGGAATATCGTGAGGCACACCGATGATAGTCTTCGTGCCCACCCAGCGTGGGCGGTAGTTGCCGTTGTTATCAAACACGTTTTCCACGCGGCCGAAGAAACGCACTTCCTGCGTGTACTCCGCCCGCACGACCTCCCACGGATCGCCAAAAAGAATCCAATTGTCCGGATGTTCGATCTGGTTGCCGTTCGCGAAAGCCTGCCGGAAAAGACCGAACTCATAATAAATCCCGTAGCCGAGCGCGGGGTAGTCGAGGGTCGCGAGCGAATCAAGGAAGCAGGCGGCGAGACGACCCAGGCCGCCGTTGCCCAGACCCATGTCGACTTCGGATTCACGGATCTTCTCAAAATCCTGGCCGAGCGAGGTCAGCGCGGACTGGGCGGCGTCGAACAGGCCGGTGGCCAGGAGATTATTGCCGAAGAGCCGGCCCATGAGGTATTCGAGCGAGAAGTAATAAATGCGGCGGACATTATTGGCGTTGTGGACTGCCTGGGTGGCGATCATGCGCTCGTGAATGGTATCGCGCACCGCGAGGGCCGTCGCGACCCACCAGTCCCGCGGGGTGGCCGAGGCCATGTGACGGGCTAGCGTGGAGACCAGATGACGTTGAATGAGCAAACGCAGGGAGTCCACCAGCGTGTCCGTCGATGCCTTGTCGTGCAGGACAGAGTGGATCTCGTGTCCAAGGGAGAAAGGCACGGTGCTGCCTGAAGGGGCCACCGGTGCAACGCTCCCAGTGGGAGATGGCTCCGTGGCTTTGGCCGGACTTTTGACTGGCTTGGCGACAGGGTTTTTCGGCGGCATAAGTAATTCTGAATCAGAAGTCGTGCCAACCGGACAGGCAAGGCGGGATTCCGTGAATTCCGTGTGTCACAATCCAGCCCCCGCAGGTTAAAGGCGACGATTCACCCAACGATTTTCGACTGAGCCCGAACCACGCCATTGAAGTTAGAGCGTATTGCCCCAACACGCTTGCCTCGCACCCTGCAGCCGCATCGCAGGGATGACGCCGCTGCTATCGTGCGCGTCAAAACCGGAAAACAGGGTCAGGCATTGGGCTTGGGCGTTTCAAATCTACTCAAGGATGCTCACGCCTCGGATTGATCGCCGAGCATTCAAGCAGGCTGACTACCGCTGAAACCGCCGGGACAATTCGCCGCGGCTCATCTCGAAGTGCGTGGGGCGGCCAGCGGGGCTTGCGTGCGGTTGGGCGCAGGCGAAGAGTTGGCTGAGCGACGCCAGTGCTTCGCGCTCGCCGAGCGCCGCGGGGAGTCGCACCGCTTTTTGTGCGGCCAGGCGCGCGAGTTCCTCGTCCGCGAGACCGGCATTTTTTGGATCCAGCCGACCCTCACGCAGCAAGCCGATCACGTCGCGCAAGAACAGTTCAGCGTCGGCCGGGTCCAGCCACGCCGGCACCGCCTCGATGCGGAAAAAGTTCCGGCCAAATTCGGCAACCTCCAATCCGTGGTGGTGCAAAAACTTCACGTGGTCGAGCAACAGCGCACTCGCGATCGCATCCAATTCCACGGGCAGGGCAAACAACAGCCGCTGGCTCGCTACGTCGCCCCGGGCAAATTCCGCCTGCAGCCGCTCGAACCACACCCGCTCGTGCGCCGCCCGCCGGTCCAACACAACAATCCCCGCGGGCGCCTCGAACAGCGCGTAGTCGCCGTGCGCCGTGCCGAGAAAACGCCAGCCGGTCAGGGCTGAAGATGAACCGGGCACGCCTGATGAAGTCGATGCTCTCGTCGGCGATTGGCCATTTGGCGGAGATTGAAGGGAAGGCCGCGTGCCACCCGGCGTCGGGGCCATGGATTCGCCCGAACGCGGCGGCATCGCGGCAAAAGAACGGAACGGTTGCGCCATCACACCCGGCGGTGGCGACGGCGGGTAGGGCGCGAACTCCGTCCGCGCCATCGTGGGAGCTCGCGCTGAAGTAGCAGCGGCGACAGTTGCGCCGGGCGCGGCGGCGAAGGGACTCGCCGTCCCACCCTCGGAATTCGAGATCGGCAACGGCTGGCCGAATTCCCGCAGGCGTTGCAACACCGCCCGGATCACAAAACCGCGCACAGCGCCTTCACTGCGAAACCGCACCTCGCGTTTGGCGGGATGCACGTTCACATCGACGAACGCGGGATCGAGATCGAGAAACAGCACCGCCACCGGGTAGCGCCCTTTCGCGAGTGACGTCGCGTAGGATTCGATCAACGCGTAATTGAGCGTGCGACTGTCCACCGGCCGGCGGTTGACGAACATCAGCAACTCATGCCGCGTTGAGCGGTTGATGCCGGGTTTACCGATTAACCCGCTCAGCGTCAGGCCCTGTTCCTCCAGTTGCACCCCCAGCAAATCGGCGGTCATTTGCCGCCCAAAAATTTCCCCCACCCGTTCGAGCAACGTCGCGCAAACGGGCGATTGAAACAACACCCGTCCGTCCTCCACCAGCGTGAATGCCGTCTGCGGACAGGCCAGCGCATACAGCCGCACCGTTTGAATGATGTGGGCCGATTCGGTCGCATCAGTCTTCAGGAATTTTCGCCGCGCCGGTACCGAGTTGAAGAGATGCGACACCGTGATCCGGGTCCCGGGAGCGATGCCGCACTCGCGAACATGGATGAGTTTGCCGCCGTTGATCACAACTTCGGTGCCCGTCACTGCCGCGGCTGGACGCGTCTGCAGTTCGAAATGGGAAACGCTCGCGATGGACGGCACCGCCTCACCGCGAAAACCAAACGTGTGCAGCCGGTCGAGATCGGCGGTTTCAACCAGCTTGCTGGTCGCATGGCGTTCAAGCGAAAGCAGGGCGTCGTCCCGGGTCATGCCACTGCCATTGTCCTCAACCCGGATAAGCGACCGGCCGCCGTGGCGAAACTCCACCTCGATGCGCGTCGCGCCGGCATCGAGACTGTTTTCCACCAGCTCCTTCACGACCGCCGCCGGCCGTTCAATCACCTCGCCGGCGGCGATTTGATTGGCGACCCGGTCGGTGAGAATGCGGATGGCTGGCATGGCGGAAAACGCAGCGTGCAGAAAAGCGCGGCAGCGGCGAGTCTATCGTTGCCCGTCCGTTTTGTCCGGCGGTGCGGAGTCCCTGCGCGGCAGCTCGGCGAGATTGATGAGGGAGCCCATCGCCCGCAACGGCCCCAGCAGCCAGCTGCCCCGCAGGATCGGATCGTACTGGGCACCCTTTTCCTCGAGCCGGTTCACGAGGGCAATCAGCCCCAGCGCTCCCACCAAGGTAACAATGAAAAACCCGCGGAACACATGCAGGTCCAGCGCGGGCGCTTGGCCGCCGCTTTTCAGAAAAAGGCCCCACGCCACCGGGGAAAGTCCGCCGAGAAACCAGGTCAACGCGCCATGTACCGAGACTGGGAGCGCCCGGTCCTTTTCCGGCAGAATGCTCGTCAAATAACTCACGTTGGCGGCGGTGAAAATTCCTGAGGCGGCTCCGAGGAGTACAAAAAGCCCGGGCATCAACCACCGCGTGACCTGAGTCCATTCCAGACAAACCAACCAGCCCGCCGCGAGCAGCGCAAACAGCGCGAAGGCGAGGCGGAAAAAAGGTTTCGCGCCGGTCCGGTCCAGGTGCGAACGCATGAACCAGTTGCCGGCAATGACGCCACCATACTGCAGCATGGTATAAATCATGATGCTCACGACGCTAAGTCCCGCCGTGGCTTTGAGGAAGTAGGCACCGAACGGCGCAAGGGGCGCGGTGACAATATTGACCAGCACCGCCACCCAAAGATAAGACCGGAACGCCGACGGAGCGAAGAGATGGCGCGGAGTGTCGGTGCGGATTTTTTCCCACCCCATGATCACCGGTCGCTCGATATCCGGCAGCGTCCGCAAACAGCGCAGCGCGATGTACGCACCCGAGATACTGATGACATACTGCCCGAAGAACGCCCACTGCGGCGGCAGAAAGGCGAACATCCCGGCGCACACCACCAGCGTGCCCACGGCGGCGACGCCGCCCATGATCTGGTCGGACGCCCAGTAACGTCCGCGCACGGCCATCGGCACCAGCGCTTGCAACCATGTCGTGATCGCAGCTGCACCCATCGAACGGCTCAGCGAGTAAAAGAACATCGCCGTCACCATGGCGTAAATCACCCACGGCGCCGGCGCGCGCGCTGCCAGCAACGAGAGCGCCAGCGGCACCAGCAGAAACCAGCTGCGCGCGCCCCACCCCGCCAGCGTCAGGCGTTTGAAACCCAACCGGGGCAGCAACAGCGTGGCGAACACCTGCACGGGTGTGAGCAGAAGCGTCCAGCTATACACGAGCCCGGTTTGAAAAGAATTTGCCCCGAGATAGGCCATGAACAGCACGGTCGGAGCGCCCGTCGCCACCTGCCAGTTCAGGGCGTTGAAGAACGCAAAATAAAGACCGTGCCGGTAGGGATACAGCTCAGGGTCGTTTTTTTGGGTGGGGAGCAACATGGGGCGAGCGTCGTCTCAAACTGATACCTTACGATTCTGAGGTAGGCGACTGCCCTCGCCCCGCGGGGGTAATACCTCGCGGGGTGAAGAGGCAACCCGCCCACAAGAAAACACTACTTCCGGCGGAGCATTCCGAACAATGAGAGCAAACTAATCACAAGTGAAACCTGACTGTTACATCTCGGCGAATTCAACCTAGGATTTTCGTCCAGCGCTTGAACTGCTGCGTAACCTGCGCCGGGCCGGGCATGCCGGTGCCGGTCCGCCGGGCCATCGCCTTGGACAGATTGAACGAGTCAACCCAGTCGGCTTTGAACGCCAGATGGATCAGCTGCACCTCAGCGAACGCCAGCTGGTCGAGGGGGAGGGATTTTTGTTCGGCGAGTTTGACAACGGCACCGACGGCATGATGCGCTTCACGGAAAGCCACGCCCTGGCGCACCAGGTAGTCGGCGAGATCCGTCGCGAGCAGGGCGGGATCGGCGACGGCTGCGGCGCAGCGCTCACGGTGGACCTCGAGGCCGGCGATGGTTCCGGCGAGCACCTCCAGCGACAGCGCCGTCTGGTCGTGACTGTCAAACACCGGCGGCTTGTCCTCCTGCAAATCGCGATTGTAGGTCAAGGGTAGACCCTTCACCAGGACGAGCAAGGTGTGCAGATTGCCCTGGAGCCGGGCTGATTTGCCGCGCAGCAGTTCCATCGAATCCGGATTTTTTTTCTGCGGCATCAGGCTGGAACCCGTGCAAAAAGCAT
>JANYDX010000078.1 GCA_025363395.1 Verrucomicrobiota bacterium | reverse complement strand
CCCATTCGACGGTCTGCCAGCGGGTGGATTGGGTCTTGGCCGGATCGCCGGTGTATTGTTTGACGAAGTAGTCGCAACCTTCCTGCCGGCTGTCGATACCCACCACTACACATTGCGAACCAAACTCGGTGGCCAGTTCCGTGATCAGCGCGGGGTTCTCCAAGGCGGGGGAATTGATGGAAATCTTGTCGGCTCCGCCGTGCAGGATCTGGCGCGCACCATCCAGCGAGCGAATGCCGCCGGCGACGCAAAACGGAATGTCGAGAACGCGCGCTACACGAGTCACCCAGTCGGTGGAGACGGTTCGCCCGTCGCTGCTGGCGGTGATGTCATAGAACACGAGTTCATCGGCGCCTTCGTCCCGGTAGCGTTGGGCGAGCTCGATGATGTCGCCCACAATTTCGTGATCGCGGAATTGCGTGCCCTTGACGACCTGGCCGTCCCGGACATCGAGACACGGAATAATGCGGCGGGCTAGCATGGGGAAAAAGTCCTAGGACCAATGACCAGAATCCAACCCAACACAGGAACAGAACGGGGACGCGGTAAGCTGCGCCGGTTTGGAGTTTGGCGGTTGGTAATTTGGCGGTTTGTAATTTGGAATTTCTTCAGCATGCGAGGGCCTCCTGCAGGGTGAATTTTTTCTCGTACAAGGCGCGGCCGACAATTGCCCCGGCAGAACCGGTGGTTTGCAGCCCGCGCAGATCGTCAAGCGAGGAAACACCGCCTGAAGCTTGGATTTGCAGCGAGGGAAAACGTTTCACCAGCTGCGAATAAAGCGCAGTATTTGGACCGGTGAGCTTGCCGTCGCGGCTGATGTCGGTGCAGAGAATGTGGATCAATCCCGCGGGCAGATAACCATTGAGCAGGTCATCGAGGGCGAGCCCGGTGCTTTCCTGCCAGCCTGCCGCGGCCACGCGGGGCGTGCCGTCGGCATCGAGCCGCACATCGGGGGATAAAATGATCTGTTCTGCGCCGAAGCGAGCCAGCCAGTCGCGGACGCGTGCAGGTTCGCGAGCAGCGAGGCTGCCAACGATCACGCGCTCTGCGCCCGCGGCCAGGAGGGCCTCGATTTGTGCTTCGTCACGAATGCCGCCTCCGGTTTGGACGCGCAGGCCGCTGCCACGTGCGATTTTTTCGACTAGCGCAGTCTGGCGTTTGGTGGGATCCTTGGCGCCATCGAGGTCAACGACGTGCAGCCACGTGGCGCCCGCGGCCGCGAATTCGCGAGCCACGGCGAGCGGATCGTCGCCATAGCTTTTCTCCTGATCGAATTTGCCCTCGGTCAGACGCACGACGCGCCCGCCGCGCAAATCAATGGCTGGATAAATGATCATGGATCGGAGGGGGAACGAGTAACCTATTAGGTTACTCTGGCTTGGGGAGGTTCAAGTGAGGGTGAGGAAGTTTTTGAGCAGGCGGGCCCCGGCTTCACCGGAGCGTTCGGGGTGGAATTGCACCCCGCTGAAATTATTCCGCTGCACGATGGCGGCGAATGGCGTGCCGTGGTCGCAACTGGCGACGGTGAATGGATTCACCGGACCGGCGTTGCTGTGCACGAAATAGAATCGGGCGTCGGGAGCGATGCCGTCGAGGAGCTCCGGATTACGGCCGCAAAGCACCGTGTTCCAGCCCATGTGCGGAACCTGGATGCCGGGAGAATCCGGCAGCAACGCCACAACGCCGGGGATGAGTCCCAGCGTTTCCGTCGGACCTTCCTCGGAGGATTCAAACAACAATTGCATCCCGAGACAGACGCCGAGCACCGGCTGTGTCAGTCCGCGCACGCAGTCGACCAGCCCGCGTTCTTGCAGTTTGCGCATCCCTTCGTTTGCGGCCCCCACGCCCGGCAGAATAACGCGATCAGCGGAGCGAATCACCGCGGGATCCGCGGTCAATTCGCTGCGCACGCCGAGCCGCTCGAGGGCAAAACGCACCGAGCCGATGTTCGCGCCGCCGCTGTCCACGATCGCGAGCATCAGAGCACTCCTTTCGAGCTGGGAATATCCCCGCCGGCACCACGTGCGACCGCGGGACGGAGGGCACGGCCAAAGCCCTTGAACAAGGCTTCGACCATGTGGTGGGTGTTGTCGCCCGTGACGCGCATGTGCAGCGTCGCGGCGAGGTTGTCGCTGACCGACCTGAAAAAATGCGAAACCATCTCGGTCGGCATTTCGCCGACGCGATCGCGGGGAAACTTGGCGTCGAAGACGAGCCACGCGCGACCACTCAGGTCGAGCGAGACCTCCGCCTTTGCTTCATCCATCGGCATGATAAAGCCGTAACGGCCCACGCCGCGTTTGTCGCCGAGTGCCTGACGGAGCGCACTGCCGAGGGCGAGGCCAGTATCTTCAATCGTGTGATGCTCGTCGATGTGGAGATCACCCTTGCAGTCGATGACGAGGCTGATGCCGGCGTTGCGGGCGATTTGCTCCAGCATGTGGTCAAAGAAGCCGAGGCCGGTTGCGAGTTTGACTGGCGCGGTGGCGTCCAGATCGACGGCAACCGTGATGGCGGTCTCCTTCGTCTGCCGCACAACGGTGGCGCGGCGCGGCGCGTCGACGAGCTGGCGGGCAATTTCGGTCCAACCCAAAGTCTTGCGGTCGTAGCGCAGACCGCGCACGCCGAGATTTTGTGCGAGTTGCACATCGGTCTCGCGATCACCTATGACGGCGGAGTGTTCCCGCGACCAGTCGGTGGCTTTCAGATAATCAGTCAGCAACCCCACCTTGGGTTTGCGGCAGTCGCATCGGTCGGCGGGGAGGTGGGGGCAGATGCGCACGGCCTCGAACGCGATCCCTTGTGAACCGAGGATTTCGAGGAGCAGCTTTTGCGGCGCGATGAAATCATTCTCGGGGAAGCTGGCCGTGCCGAGACCGTCCTGATTGGTGACCATGACAAACGCGTAGCCGGCGTCGCGCAGGCGCAGCAGCGCCGGGATGCAATCTGGCTCGAGAAAAAACTTTTCGAGGCGGTCGATTTGAAAATCAGCGGGCTCGGCGATGAGCGTGCCGTCGCGATCGATGAACAGGATTTTTTTAGACATGGGCGATTGCCTCCACAGCAGCGTTGTTTTCCTCGGCCGTGCCCATGGTCATGCGCACGTGGTTGACGAGGCCATAGTCGCGGCTGCGATCACGCAGCACGACGCCGGCGGCACGGGTGGCCGCCATGACTTTCGCAGCATCGGTGACCTCAAAGAGAACAAAGTTGGCGTCGCTCGGCCAGACGCGGCGCACGGCGGGGAACGTGGCCAGGGCGGCGGAAACTCGTTTGCGTTCTGAGACGAGGAGCTTCACAGAGGCGTGGGTGGCGGCCAGGCCAGCCGGAGAGATTGCAGCCAGCGCGGCCTGCAGAATTGGCGTCGGGATGGGATAGGGGGCGATGATTTTTTGCAGAACGCCGATGAGGGCGGGATGGGCGAGGGTTACGCCACAGCGAACTCCTGCCAGGCCAAAGGCCTTGGAGAGCGTGCGCAACACCACCAGGTTGGGCAGTGCGCCAACATCCTTGAGCAAACTCGGGGTGCCCGCGAATTCCAAATAAGCCTCGTCGACCACCACGACTGCACGGCCGAGCAGTGCTTGGGCGATCTGCAAGACTGAGGCGCGCTCCAACAAACCCCCGGTGGGATTGTTGGGAGAGCAGAGAAAGACGAGTTTCACTTCCGGCGTGGCGGCTTTGACCACTGCGCTCACGTCGACGGCGAAATTTTTTCCGGGCAGCAGAGGCACGCTCACCACGCGCGCGTTTTGAATGGCGGCGGAAACGGAATACATGCCGTAGGTCGGCGGGGTGATCAGAATCGCGCCCTGGCCGGCGCGGCAAAAAGCGCGCAGGAGCAGATCAATGCCCTCATCGGAGCCGCGGGTGACGAGGACGTTGGCTGGATTGGCCTCATAATACGCGGCCAGGGCTGCGACCAGGTCGGCCGGCTGCGGATCGGGGTAACGGTTGAGATTAAGCAGCGCCTGGTTGGCCAGGACTGCAGGGGGCAAAGACGCCGAGGGCGTCCTTGGATTCTCATTTGCGTCGAGCCAGATGCGTCCGCCGGAGGATTCCTTGCGCGCCGAGCTGTAGGGCGTCAGCGCCAGAATTTCCGGACGGATTAGGGAAAGGACTGGGTCGGCGGTGCTCATGGGCGGCGGGGGGGTGCAGCCAATTTCGCCGTGGACGATTTGGCCTTGGCCGAGGCTGGACCTGGATCAACGACTCCGGCTGCAGAAATATAGTCAAGGCGCACGCGCACGGCTTGCTGGTGCGCGGCGAGACCTTCGGCGAGAGCCAGGCGTTCGACGACAGGGCCAAGTTTTTTTAATCCAGCGGCGGTGGAAGTTTGCACGGTCATGGTGCGCGAAAAGTCGGCGAGGCCGAGGCCCGAGCAGGCGCGCGCCCAGCCGTACGTGGGCAAGACGTGATTGGTGCCGCTCGCGTAGTCGCCCAGCGACTCGGGCGTCCAGTCGCCGAGGAAGACCGAGCCAGCGGTCATAATGCTTGCGAGCAATGCGCGGGGATTGGCGGCTTGCAGAATCAAGTGTTCGGGAGCGTAGCGGTTGGAAATCTCGACGGCTTCATCGCGGCTGGCCGCGATAAAAACGCGACTGCGTTGCAGCGCTTGGCGGGCGGTGGAGCTGCGGGGCAAATCGGCGAGTTGATTTTCCAATTCAGCGAGGACGCGGACGGCGAATTTTTCCGTGAAGGTGACAAGCACGACTTGCGAATCCGGGCCATGCTCGGCTTGCGAGAGCAAATCGGCGGCGACGAAGGCGGGACTGGCGCGGTTGTCGGCGATGACGAGAACTTCGGAGGGACCGGCAGGCAGATCGATGGCGGCACCGGCGGCGTCGCGGGACACCTGCAGTTTCGCTTCGGTGACAAACGAATTGCCCGGCCCGAAAATCTTGTCGCACTTGGGAATTGTTTCCGTGCCGTAAGCCATGGCCGCGATGGCCTGGGCTCCGCCGACTTTAAATACCTCGGTGATGCCGCAGAGCCGCGCGGCATACAAAATCCACGGGCTGACAGCGCCGGTTTTGTTGCGGCCGGGCGGAGTGCAGAGCACCCGCACGGGATTGCCGGCGATTTGAGAAGGGACGCCGAGCATGAGCGCGGTGGAGAAAAGCGGGGCGCTGCCGCCGGGAACGTAAAGGCCGATGTTGCCGATGGGGCGGATGACTTTCTCGCAGAGGATGCCGGCCATAGTTTCCACGCGGACCGGCGCGACGCGCTGGGCGGAATGAAAGCGACGGAGATTCTGATAGGCGGTGCGCAGGGCGGATTTGTCGGCTGGAGCCAGGGATTTTTCCGCGGCGGAAAACTCCGCATCGGTCACGAGCCGTGAGCGCAGGTCTACGCCATCGAATTTATTGCCGATGCTGCGCAGGGCCTTGTCTCCTTCACGCCGTACCTGAGTGATGATCTTTCCCACCGTCGCTGCGATCTGCGGCTGCTCCGACTGCGCCGGGCGTTGCAGCGCGGCGCAGCGGGCGGAGGCGGAGAGATTTTTCCAGAAGAGAGGTTTCATGGGTAGCTCAAGGCGAGTTCGGTTCGTTGTCGTTCTCTTAATTTTTCTCGTCCTCTCCGTCGGAGCGCACTCGCAAAAGGAGAGAACGAGAACGATTATGAGAACGACAACGATTTATTGGTTAGAGCATCATTTTTTCGATGGGCAGTACGAGAATACTGCTGGCGCCGGCTTTTTTGAGCGACTCCATCGTCTCCCAGAACACGGCTTCGGAGCAGACGGCATGGAGCGCGACTTTGGTGTCGTCGCCGGCGAGCGGGAGGACGGTGGGATTTTCCGAGCCAGGCAGGAGCTTTTTGATCAGGTCCAGGCTGGCCTTCGGGGCGTGAAGCATGATGTATTTGGCTTCGGCGGCGCGCTGCACGCCATCGATGCGGCGCAGCATTATTTCCAGGGCGTGTGTCTTTTCGGCCGTGAAGTCACGGGTGTTGCGGATGAGGACCGCGGTGCTCTTGAAGATCGTTTCGACGGCGCGGAGTTTGTTGGCTTCGAGGGTTGAGCCGCTGGAGACGAGATCGCAAATGGCGTCGGCCAAGCCGAGGCGCGGGGCGATCTCGACCGAACCGCTGAGCGTGACGACCTCCGCGGTAATTTTTTGCTCGGCGAGGTAGCGGCCGGTGAGGTGCGGGTAGGAGGTGGCGATGCGCAGGCCCTCCAGATCGCGCAGGTTTTTGAAGGGACGTTCCTCGGGAATCGCGAGGGCAAGGCGGCAACCGCCGAAATCGAGGGGACGTTCCATCACGTAACCGTTGACGGCGCCATTGTTCCGGCGCTCGAGCGCGGTTTCCTCGAGGACATTGGTGCCCACGATGCCGAGGTCGCACACGCCGTCCATCACGAGACGGGGGATGTCGTCATCGCGCACAAAGAGGATATCGATGGGGAAATTCTCCGAGTGCAGGAGCAGCTTTTCCTTGGGCGCTTTGACCTTGATGCCGCAGTTTTTCAGCAGATCGAGGGAATCGGTGGAAAGGCGGCCGCTCTTCTGGATGGCGAGGCGGAGGCGGTCTTTAGGAGTGGAGGGAGTGGACATGGCGGGAAGGCAGGAGATTTAAAGTGGTGGACTGAAATGGCGGTGGGCGTCGCGCGGGGGGTTTCAGCGGAAAAGCAAAAACCCCGGCTGGTTGAACCTGCCGGGGTTTTGGAAAAGGGATTCCATCAGCCACGGGCAAGGCGCTTCCGGCCTTCCCGAGCGGGGAAGGCTAGCTCACGTGGTGATGATGATGGTTGAGAACCATGGGATCGAGCAGGATTGATGCGCGTGGAAAAGGGTTGGCGCAAGTATTTTTTCCTCCGGCCGAGGGGCATATTCGGCAAATTGATGTGTCATAATGGAAGATGGGAGATGGACAGGGTGGTGGGTCGGGCAGATGGCGGGTTCAGTGTGCCGGTGAAGGGACTCACCGCCCTTCCGGGTAGCGGCCGGCAACGGAGCACGACGCGATCTTGTCTTTGGCGTTTTATCTCCAGACACTGCGCGCCGAAAAATAATCCCCGGTTCGTTGCTCCCCTAATTTTGAACACCCCAGAAGGCTTTTTCCGCGCCACGCTTCATCGCCAGCTCAACCGACGTCACGGGGGCGTGATTGTTTTTTTTGCTCTGTTTCTGGCGATATCCCTTTTGACGCGAATCGCGCTGCTGGTGAAAGCGGCGCATGACGTGACCTGGACGTTGAGCCTGCTGGCGACTTTTTGTTGGGGGCTGGTTTACGATCTGGGTGCGGTGGCATTTGTGTCTTTGCCCCTGATCGCTTTGCTGACGCTGCTTCCGGCCGGCTGGTTCCATCGCCGGTGGCAGCAATGGCTGGCATACGCCGGTTTTTTTATCGTCATCTACCTGCTTTTATTCGGGACGGTATCCGAGTGGACCTTCTGGGATGAATTCGGCGTGCGCTTCAATTTCATCGCGGTCGATTACCTCGTCTACACGACCGAGGTGATCGGTAACATCCGTGAATCCTACAACCTGCCGCTGATCTTCGGCGGGGTGCTGGCGGGCGCGGTGGTTTGCCAGTGGGCCCTGATCCGGACGGGAATCACAGCGCGGTGGTTGGCCGCGCCCGAGGAAAAATTTGGGCGGCGGCTGAAAGCCGGTGCGATGTGGTTGGTGCTGGCCGCGGGGTTTGGTTCGGTTCTGGGCAGCGAGTGGCTGCCGAATTTTAAAAATAATTTTAACCGGGAGCTAGCGAAGAACGGCCTGTGGTCGCTCTTTGGCGCCTTTTGGAACAATGCGCTCGAGTACGACAAGTTTTATTCGACGCTGCCATCGGACGAGGCGTTCCGGGTCGTGCGGCGGGAAATTGCCCGCGATCGTTCCGTGACGATGGGCGATAACCCGCGTGACATCCTGCGGGTCGTGCGGAATCCGGGCTCCGAGCAGCGACCGAACGTGATCCAAATCACGGTGGAGAGCCTGAGCGCTGATTTCCTGAGCATTTTCAACCGCGCCTCGCATCTTACGCCCAATCTAGAGGAAATCGCCGCGCAGAGCCTGGTGTTCGATAATTTCTACGCGACCGGCACGCGCACCGACCGGGGCATGGAGGCCTTGACGCTCGCGGTGCCCCCGACGCCCGGGCGCTCCATCGTGAAGCGCCCGCGCAATGAAAACATGTTCACGCTCGGCTCGGTGTTTCGCGCCAAGGGCTACGACACCGCCTTCATCTACGGCGGCTTCGGTTATTTCGATAACATGAATTATTTTTTCGGTCACAACGGCTACCGCGTGATAGACCGCAACAGCGTGGCGAAGGAGGACATCACGTTTGCCAATGTCTGGGGCGCCTGTGACGAAGATCTATTTCGCTGGACGATGCGCGAGGCCGACGCGAGTGCGGCGACTGGCCGGCCGTTTCATTATTTTGTGATGACGACCTCGAACCACCGGCCGTACACCTTCCCCGAGGGCCGGATTGATCTACCGTCGAAAGTCTCGGGTCGGCCGGGCGCGGTGAAATACACGGACTACGCCATCGGCCAGTTTCTCCGCGATGCCGCGAAGAAGCCGTGGTTCAAGAATACGGTGTTTGTGATCGTGGCCGATCATTGCGCTTCCAGTGCGGGCAAGACGGAACTGCCAGTGCAGAACTACCATATTCCGCTGATTATTTTTTCACCCGGCGGTCAGATCGCGCCCGGTCACATCAAGACGCTCACGAGCCAGGTGGATTATCCGCCGACCCTGCTCGGTCTGCTTAACTGGACTTATCCCAGTCGTTTTTTCGGCCGTGATGTCCGCCAGATTGATCCGAGGGAAGCGCGCGCACTGGTGGGCACTTACCAAAAGCTGGGGTTGTTGAAGGGCGATGATTTCCTGGTGCTCAAACCGGTGCGGCAACAAACCCAATATCGCTACAATCGCGGCAATTATGTCATGACCGAACAGCCGTTGAACCCGGCCTTTCAGGCGGAGGCCGTCAGCTATTATCAGGTGGCCAGCGATCTTTACCAGCAGCAGCTCTATCGCGAACTAACGCCGGAGGAAGTGGCGCGGGCGCTCGCGCCTACGGCGAAACCATGAGTCGGCCGGGCCTTCGCTCCGACTGGACGCTTTGGACCGCGGGGCTGTTGCTAGTAGGTTCGCTGGCTTTGTTTGAATTCACGCGGCTGGATCTCTGGGTGCAGGATCATTTTTACGATGAGGCCACCCGCCGGTGGCTTGTCGACGATACGGAATCCATGGGCCGCGCGATATTTTATGACGGCCCCAAGCTGCTGATCTGGACGATTGGTCTGACCGCGCTCGGGTTGGCGGTTGGTCCGGCCCGTTGGCGTGACCGGTTGGAATTCAACCGGCGGGGTTTGTGGCTGGCAGTGTTTGTAATCGCGACAGTGCCCGTGCTGGCGGGGATTGGGAAGAAATTCACCAACACCTTTTGTCCCTCTGAAATCCGGCGCTACGGCGGAGCGGTGGCTTATGCGAAATTATGTGAGCCTTTCCCAGCCGGTGACCGGCCGGCGCGGCGCGGCGGCTGTTTCCCCGCCGGCCATGCCAGCGGGGGCTTCGCGCTTTTGGGTTTGTTGGGCTTGCGGACTGCGCGTTGCTGGCGAAACCGGGTAATCGTGCTGGCACTTGGTCTGGGGTGGGCGATGGGCTTTTATCAAATGCTGAAGGGCGCGCATTATCTCAGTCACACGACCGCGACGATGTTCATGGCATGGATCGTGGTCCTGTTATGGCAGCGGGTGCTGCGGGCCGCGCCGACCGGAATCGTCCTCGGCAAAAATGACAAGGCCGCCGCCTGCTTGCGCGGGCGACGGCCTTGATTGGTTTCTGATTTATTAGTTAAGCGCGAAGCGCGAGGAACGGCCGAGTTCATCGACAATTTTCACGGGCAACACGACTTTGCGCGCCACTGGCTTACCGTCAGCGAGAGCCGGGGCGAATTGCCACTGCTCAACTGCGCTAAGCACTGCGGCCACAAGCTCGGTATCAGCAGCGGGCGTTTCCGACGCGAGGAGCGTCGGTTTGCCCGCCGTATCAACGACGAACTCGAGAACCACCTGCTGACCGACAAACCGGGACGAAACCTCGGGCGAAACGACCGAGATGGGTACCGGAATATCGGTGCGACCATGGTAGGACTCAACATAGGCCGTCTCCGGTGACTTCGCCATTAAGGCGAGTGGAGCCAGGAGGAGACCGAGGCTGAGGGCGATTTTGGACTTTGTGTTCATTGGCGTAATCTCCGCGGTGAGGCGGAGTTTTTTTTCTGTTTAGGCAAGATGCCGCCACCAACCGTAATGGCTGCAGGCAGGCACCCTGTTTTGCCGCAAACGGCCGGGTGAGCGGTTCGCTGGCAGCAAAAATCTAGTTTTGAGGCGATCCGAAGGCGTGAAAAAGCGACGCACATCCGGCTGCCCAACAGATTAAATACATCATCCAAGGTCCAATCCTGGGGCCTTCCATAGGATTAAACCAAAGTCAAAGAACGGGTTTCAGGAAACTTCGAAAAATCTAACCCCTAACGACAGACAAGTAAAAGCAGGGGATGTGCCATGCGGTGAGGTCTCAATTGGGTTACAACCGGCCTCTGAAAGACCCGTGAATACTGGGCCGTCCGATCATAAGTTATGGCGTAAATCCTTGAACGATTGCCCGGAGCGCGTGTCGTAGCGGCATGGATAATTTTGCAGGAAACTTCCGCCGGACCTCGCTGGCCATGGTGGCGGGACTCTTTTTAGCAGTGAGCGCGCCGGCCGAGACGCTGGCGGAAAGATCGCTGGTTGAAATCGTCGAACGTCAGCACAATATTTTTGCCCGGGCGGAAAAAGAAGGCGATCACCTTGACGACGCCTGGCTGCGCGGTGAACTGGAGGGGGTGCTCAAGAGCTATGATGTGTTGATCCAGAAAAATCCGGATTTCGCCCTTGGTTATGGCGCTTATGGGATGCTGTTGGGCAAGGTGGGAATGACCAAGCAGGCGGTCATCATGTTACTGAAGGCCAACAAACTCGATCCCACGCTGGCCGAGGTGAAAAACCAAATCGCGGTCCACCTCGCCGAGGACGGTAAGCCGGTCGATGCGCTCCCGTGGGTCACGGCGGCAATCGATCTGGAACCCAAGAAACCACTTTACCACTTTCATCTGGGTGAATTGCTGGCGGCGGGGCGCAGCGAATTCGTCCGGGTCAGTCAATTCGACGACGCCAAGGTCGATCAAAGCATGCTGGATGCGTTTCAACGCGCCGCGGAGCTGTCGCCCGGTGACTTCCCCTTGGCCTACCGTCACGCCAAGGCCTACTACGAACTCGGCACCCCGCGCTGGGCTGAGGCACTCGGCGTCTGGGAAAAACTTGAGGGCACGGTGGCCAATGACACGCAGCGGCAGCTGGTCCGGCTGCAACGGGCGAATGTCCTGATAAAACTCGGCCGCCCCGCGGAGGCCCAACCTTTACTCGACACCGTGACAAGCCTCGAGCTAGCCGCAGAGAAACAAACTTTGCTGGACGAACTGACGCCAAAAGCCGAGAAGTGAGCCTTTCATGTCGTTGATCACTCGTATCGAACGCCACCTAGGCCGTTTCGCCCTTCCCCATCTTGCGCTCTATCTTGTCTTAGGGCAGGTGGTGTTTTGGAGCGTTTCTTTTCTTGGTTATTTTGATTTGGAGCGCATTGCGCTCCTACCCCAGGCAGTCCGTGCGGGCGAGGGTTGGAGGTTGGTGACCTTTCTTTTTCTCCCGCCCAGTTCACAACCGGTGTTCATTGCGTTTGCGTGGTATCTCTTCTGGATAATGGGCACTGCGCTCGAGGAATTTTGGGGCACCTTTCGCTTCAATCTCTTTGTCTTGCTCGGTTGGGCGCTCACGGTTGCGGTGGCATTTTTATATCCCGCCATCTACGCCACCAACCTGTTTCTGGCCGGCAGCGTATTCCTGGCGTTTGCCTTTTTGAATCCGGATTTCGTGATGATGATATTTTTCATCCTCCCCGTGAAGATCAAGTGGCTCGCGCTGATTCAATGGCTGTTTTACGGTTATGCACTGATCTTTGGCAGCTGGCCGTTGCGTCTGTCGGTGCTCGCTTCGATCGGAAATTTTCTGGTGTTTTTTGCGGGCGACATCGTAACCCTGCTCAAGGGCGGTCGTGGACGCATGGAATATCAAGCTCGTCCTTCCTCCGTCCGGGTAAGCGAGGCCGAGCCCCGCCACCGCTGCGTGGTCTGTGGCAAAACCGAACTTTCCGCCCCACAGTTGGATTTCAGATATTGCTCCAAGTGCGCCGGCGAGGAATGCTATTGTTCTGACCATCTTGCGAATCACGTGCACACCACAGTGCCGAAAGGCTGACCGATGACCCCGCTACCGCGCACCGCTGGCGACTGGCTGCATTGGGCGGGGCGGCAGTACGGCAGACACAAGGTGGCCTTGGGCCAGGTTGCGACGAGCGCCCATGACGAAGCCTTGTATCTTCTGCTGCACACGCTCGGTTTGCCGCTCGACAGCAAGTCGTCCGTCTTGCGCCGCAAACTGACCCCGGAGCAAGTCGCCGCAGTGAAGGAGGTATTCCGTCGCCGGTTGAAGGATCATGTACCGGCGGCTTATCTCACCCGGGAGGCTTGGCTGGGCGAACACCGCTTCTACGTCGATGAGCGCGTCATTATCCCGCGGTCCTATTTTTTGGAGATCATTCCGGAGCAACTGCCGCAATGGCTGCCCGCGAAAAAACCGGTGAAACGCGTCGTGGATGTCTGCACCGGCTCCGGCTGTCTCGCCATTTTGCTCGCGCACCAGTTTACGGACGCGAAGGTCGACGCGGTCGAGCTTTCGCCTGAGGCCATGGCGGTCGCCAAATTTAATGTGGCCTCCCATGGCTTAGGCAAGCGGGTGAAATTATTCCATTCCGACGTGTTCGATGCCGTGCCGCGGGCGAAATACGACATCATCCTCAGCAATCCCCCGTACGTGCCCACCCGGGAGCTTCGCGCTCTTCCCGCTGAATTTAAGAACGAACCGCAAATGGCACTCGATGGCGGCTCGGACGGACTGGTCATTATTCGCAAATTGCTGCAGCAATCGGCCGACCGCCTTCAACCGCACGGCATCGTTGTGCTGGAGGTCGGCGGTCTGCGGGGTGCGATGGACCGTGCGTGGCCCGACCTCGATCTGCACTGGCTGAACACGAGCGATGGCGAGGACTGTGTGTGTGTGGTGCAGGCGGCGCGCCTGAAGAGTTGGCAGGCGACGTCTGGTTTGGACTAGCTTCAGTTAATCGCCGTTGCGCCCGGCACGGACGCTGCTTGGATGAGCCGCAAGAGCTAACATGGAAGCGCATTATCTGGAATTCCTGGGCATGCTCGTGCGCTGGCTGCACATCATCGCCGGTGTCGCGTGGATCGGCTCGTCGTTTTATTTCATCTGGCTGGACAACAGCCTGGACCCGCCGGCGCCTGGGTCGGACAACGCAAAAAAAGGGGTGGCAGGTGAACTCTGGGCCGTTCACGGCGGCGGCTTCTACAATCCGCAGAAATATGCGGTCGCGCCGGCTGCACTCCCCGAAAAATTGCACTGGTTCAAGTGGGAGGCCTACACCACCTGGCTTTCTGGCACGGCGCTCCTCGTCCTGCTGTATTGGGCGAAGGCACAGGTGATGATGGTGGACCCAAGTGTGGCGGCGCTGGCGCCGTGGCAGGCCGTGGCTATCGGTGCGTCGAGCATGATCGGCTCTTGGATTGTTTATGATCGGCTCTGCCGCTCCCCGCTGGGGCGTCACGATGGAGCATTGGGCGCGGTGGTGTTCGGCCTGATCACGCTGCTGGCGTGGGGACTCGCGCAGAAACTCGGTGGGCGCGCGATGTTCATGCACGTCGGCACGGCCATCGGGACGATCATGGCGGCGAATGTTTTTTTTGTGATCATCCCGGGACAAAAGCGGATGGTCGAGGCGATGCGAGCCGGCCGGGTGCCGGATCCGATTTACGGCCGCCGCGGCAAGCAGCGCAGCGTGCACAACAATTACTTCACGCTCCCTGTGCTGTTCATCATGATCAGCAATCACTCCGCGGCGACCTACAGCCACCCACAAAACTGGGCGGTACTGATGTTAATCGCGGCCGCCGGGGTGGTGATCCGGCATTTTTTCAACCGCAAGCACAAGGGCGTCTGGGCGTGGCAATATCCCGTACTTGGCGCCGTGCTGCTGGGTGTGGTGGCCTGGTGGACGCAGCCGCGCATCGTGAAATTGCCGCCCGTCGAGGGCGAGGTAACTTTCAACCGGGTGCGCGCGATCATGGGCCAGCGTTGTGTGGTGTGCCACTCACCGCAGCCGACTTTTCCCGGGGTGGCGCAGCCACCGGCCGGAGTGCTGTTGCACACCGCGCAGGACATCGTGCAGAACGCGCCGCGGATTTACCAGCAGGTCATTGTTACGCGCATCATGCCGCTGGGCAACATCACCCAAATTACCGAGCAAGAGCGCGCCGTGCTGGCGGCGTGGGTCAAAGCCGGAGGGAAAATGGAGTAGTCGAGCCGGCCGGGTGGAGCATGGGTGTTCCCGGTGAAATGCGCCCGCCGGATGCGCTTCACCTGCGGGCCAGATTTTTTCGCCCGACTGATACGCGCGGCTCAACCGTCGGAAGGAACCAGCAAACATCCTCGGCGCATTTGATCAAACCCACCACGCCTCTGTTTCTTTCGTTTTTGTAGGAGCCTGCTGGCAGGCGATTCGGAAAGCCCGTCAACGGACCAAACCCGGAATCGCCTGCCAGCAGGTTCCACCATTCCGACCAAGTTGGAGAAAATTTACCCGCCTGAGGTGGGTTCCGGGGCAGGAGACCAAAAGGGAATCAACTGAAACCTTCCGCCGCCAGAGCGGGACGCCTAAGTATTCTATTAGGTGACATTCAAATGACCGGCTTGGGTTCCTCTAATGTCAACTAATAGAATACTCAGGCCCGGGGGTTCAGGGCTTTTTGGCCTCGACCTTGCGGGTGGGCAGGCCGGCGGATTCCCAGTCGGAGAAGCCACCGGCGTTGGCCACGTTGACGCCTTGGGCGGCGAGCGCTGCGCCGACCATTCCGGCCCGTTTGCCGGAGCGGCAATACAGGATCACTTCCTTGCCGGCGGTCTGCGCGAGGAATTCCTTCCACAATTTCTGTGCCCCGTCGAAATCGCTTTTGGGCAGCAACACGGCGGGGGCCGCGACGCCGGTTTCCGCCCACTCGGCGGGCTCGCGGACATCGACGAGCACCGCTTTGCCGTCGGCGACGAGTTGTGCGGCGCTTTGGGGAGTGATCTTCGGGATATCCTTGGCCAGGGCGGACGAAAAAAGCAT
>JANYDX010000037.1 GCA_025363395.1 Verrucomicrobiota bacterium | reverse complement strand
TTGGAAAACGTGCGCACGCAATGGAGCCTGCTCACCACCACTTGGAACCTGCGAGTGCTGCTACGCTCCTGGCGCGGCGGCACTGATGGCGGATCGCCTGGCCCAAACCCCAGCAGACCATCCACCCCACCCGCCCCGCGTTGATCGAACGTACCTTCACTCCTGCGCCACTGGCTCGCCGCCTCACTCTCTTTACTTTCTTTCCCCCCCGCACCCATTCTCACCCGCCTCCTTCCCGCCACGGGATGATTCGGGGCGGAGGTTGCGAGACAGCCTCAGGAGTGACCGCCCTACCGTTGGAGCGCACTTCTCGCGGTCATTTTTTTGTGACCTTGCGCAGCAGGTAGGTGGGCATGCGGGCGGAATTCTTGATGTCGATTTCACCCTGCGGCTCGAATTCAAATTGGTTCACCAGCAATTTCATCGTGACCTCGGAAATTTGGATCCGGCCCGGCTGGCCGTGTGATTCCATCCGGCTGGCGATATTGACGGTGTCGCCCCAGAGATCGTAGGAAAATTTCTTGGTGCCAATGATGCCCGCGACGACGGGGCCGCTGTTCATGCCGATACGGATGCTCCATTCGAGTTGGTGGCGCCGGTTGAACACCCGCACGGCCTCCAGCATCTCAAAGGCGGCGTTGGCGCAGGCCTCGGCGTGGTCCGCGCGGATGGAAGGCACGCCGCTGACCAGCATGTAGGCGTCGCCGATGGTTTTGATTTTTTCGAGTTCGAGCTGTTCCGCGATGCGATCAAAGCCGGAGAAAATTTCGTTGAGCAGCTGGACCGTGCGTTGCGGGGACTGTTTGGAGGCGATGCGGGTGAAGCCGACGATGTCGGCGAATAACACGGTGGAATCGATGAAGCTGTCGACGATGGTTCGCTGGCCGGATTTCAAGCGCTCGGCAATCGCTTTGGGGAGAACGTTCAGGAGCAACCGGTCGGATTTGGCGCGCTCGACCTGCAGCTGGTCGAGGTAGGCCTGTTCCTGGTCGCGCAGTCTTTTCTTTTCGAGCGAGGCGGTGATTCTGGCGCGCAGGATAACGGGATTGAAAGGTTTTGGCACGTAGTCCTCGGCGCCGGCCTCAATGCAACGCACGTTGCTTTCCACATCGTCGAGGGCGGTGAGCATGATCACGGGAATGTGCCGGAGCTGCGGGTCGGCTTTCATGAACTCGAGGGTTTGAAAGCCGTCGAGGTCAGGCATGATGATGTCGAGGAGGACGAGATCGTAGTTTTGCTCCTTCAGTTTGGAAAGGGCTTGGCGGCCCGTGGCGGCCTCGCTGACGTCGTAGCCGATTTTTTGCAGGCGCCGGACGAGCATTTCCCGGTTCATGTCGTCGTCGTCGACGGCGAGCAGGCGGGCATTGGGCAGTAGCGGGACCGACACGCCGAAGTCCGCGGAAGTGGCGACGGGAATGGCGGGAGGAGCGACGGCGCCCAGAGTGGCCTCGCCGGCGATGCCGAGATCGCCCGTCGCATCGCCGATTTCCATGTGATTGGGGTACTCTTCGCTTTCGAAGAGATTGAAAAGATTCTGGGCTGCGCGTAGGATTTTTTCGAGGTCCTTGACCAGCTCGGCGTGCTGGTTGTCGCGGGCTTCGTCGAGGCAGAGCTCGGCATAGCCGATGACGGCATTGAGCGGGGTGCGCATGTCGCGGCGCATGCCGGGGAAATCTATTTTGCCGGTCTCGATTTTCCAGGGCGCGAGGGCGTCGTTGATGAGCGCGAGCAGCTGGCCACCGGAGGTGTGGATGCGTTTCAGGTCAACGATGATGGTGGTGATGTTGTTTTCCGCCGCCGACTCCATGAGCATCTCGCTGTAACCGATGATCTGGTTCAGGGGGGTGCGCAGCGAATGGCGCAGCTTGGAAAGCGTTTCCAGGTCACGCGATTTCAGCGCCTTCAGGAAAGGAGTGAGGGAACTGGGCGGACCGCTGCCCGTCCAGGGAAACCTAGTGCCGGAATCGCTCATGCCTTGGGGGGGGATTTCTTGAGCAGCTCCTCAATTTTGGTGAGCAGGCGGGCGAGTTCAACGGGCTTGGTATCGAAGTCATCACATCCGGCTTCGAGAGCCTTGACGCGGTCGCTGTCCATGGCGTGAGCGGTGAGTGCGATGATGGGGATGGCCTTCGTGGCCGGGTCGGCCTTGAGCAGTTTGGTGGCTTCCCATCCGTCAATGACGGGGAGGCTCATGTCCATGAGGATAAGATCCGGCGCGCCGCTTCTGGCCAGTTCGACGCCGATGCCGCCGTCGGCGGCGATGGCGAGGGTGTAGCCGCGTTTTTCCAGGCGCCGCGAGAGCATGTCGCGGTTCATTTCGTTATCCTCGACTAAAAGAATCTTGGGCATGGGAAGAGTGGGTAGGGGTTGATTAACTTTCAGCAAGCTTGGAGGACTGGATGGCGGGGCGGATCAGGTCAGCGAGTTCATCACGGCTGAAACGACCTTTTTGCAAAATGCCGAGTACGCGGGGAGCGAGCTTGGCCCGCATTTCCTGGGTAATGTCCATCGAACTGATGATGATGACGGGAATCTTGGTCCACAAAGGATTTTTTTGCAGGATTTCGAGCAACTCGAATCCGTTCATGCCGGCCATTTTCAAATCGAGCAGGATGATGGCGGGCTGGCTCTTCTTAAGCGCGCGCACGGCGGATTTTCCGTTGGCGCTGGTGTGGAAAATCCAGTCCTCCCGTTCCATCATCCGGGTGATCAGGGTGCAGGAATCGACGTCGTCCTCAACGAGCAACACATGATTGGCCGTGAGCGGAGTGAGCAGCATGGCAATCTCAGCCGTAAGGCGGCCGGCATCCACCGGTTTGGTGATCACGCTGGTGGCGCCTAGCGACAAGGCCATGTCCGTATCGCTTAAGGCGCCAAGAATGATGACCGGGATGTCGGTGAGCTGGGGATTGTCCTGGAGTTGGGGCAGAATCGTCCACCCCTCGGTGTTGGATAAAGTCCCGTCGAGCACGATCAGTTCAGGACTGTGGAGCCGGGCCATTTCCAAGCCTTGCGAACCCGAGGTCGCGGCGAGCGGGGCGTAGCCGCTCGTTTCGAGTAACTCGACCAACACCTGTCGGATTTCCTTGTCGTCCTCGATGATGAGCACCTTGGACTTGGCCTTGGGAAAAGGCGATTTGGTGAGTTTCTGACTGGATTGGATGACTTTCGGCTGACCGGTCTGCACGTCAGCGGGGAGCCGGATAATAAAGGATGAACCGGTGCCGGCGACACTGGTGACGGTGATGTCGCCCTTCATCATTTGCGCAAATTGTTTGGAAATGGCGAGGCCGAGGCCCGTGCCGCTATACTTGCTCGCGGTCGAGGCATCGGCCTGGCTGAAGGCTTGGAAAAGGCGCGCCAGTTGGGTGGGCGTCATGCCAATACCCGTATCGATGATCGCGAGTTCGATGATGTCCCCGCCGATACCGATGATGCGGGTGGCCCGCAGGGTGATGACGCCCTTCTCAGTGAACTTGCTGGCATTGCTCAGGAGATTGAGGAGCATCTGTCTCAGCTTCGTCGCATCGGCGTGCATGTTGCCGATGTCTACTGCATATTCGAGGACGAGCCGGTTGCCCTTCTTGTCGATCAGGGGTGAAATCGTCGCGGCAACTTCCCCGATGAGTTTTGTGAGAGGAAAGGTTTCGAGGAAAAGCTCCATCTTGCCGGCCTCGATTTTGGAAATATCGAGAACATCATTGATGAGGCCGAGCAGGTGGCGTGCGGCGTTCAACACCTTGTCGAGATCGTCAGCGGTGCGGGTGTCGCCTTCGTCGCGGGCATCCTCCTGAAGCATTTCGCTGTAGCCGATGATGGCATTCAGCGGGGTGCGCAGCTCGTGGCTCATTTTTGCCAGGAAAGTGCTTTTCGCTTTACTGGCCTCCTCGGCGTCCTTGACGGCCTTGGCCAGCAAACGGGTGCGGTCTTCCACGCGGGCTTCCAGGGTGCGGTTGGCTTCCTCGAGCTGTTCGTTACTTTGGTGGATGCGTTCGCGGGCTTCTTCGGCCACCACCTTGGCCCGTCGCAATTCCGAGGTGTTCGACTGGATGGTGTCGAGCATGGCATTGAAGGACTGGATCAGTTCGCCGATTTCCCCGGTGGCGGCGACGC
>JANYDX010000010.1 GCA_025363395.1 Verrucomicrobiota bacterium | reverse complement strand
GGGCGGTTGGTTGACTGCGCCAACCCTCCGGTTGATTTGGTGGCCGTCCAAATTTTACGTTATGTCAAACCGGGCGAATCCCTCGGCCAGTGGGGTTGGATGTGTCGCTTTTATGTCCGGACGGGCATGCGCCAGGCCACTCGCGAAGCTCATTCGCACTATCAAATCCTGCCCAGCCCGCAGCTCGACTACTTTCGCGCCCGCTACCTTGCCGACTTGAAAACCAGCTATCCGCCAGTTTTCATCGATACCGTGGGGGAGAATAATTTCGGCTACACGGATCGTGCTAAAGATCATGAAAGTTTCCCGGCGTTGCGCGATTTTATTGCGCGACATTATAAATTGACTGCGGACATCTACAGCACCCGCGTTTACGTCCGGAATGACCGGCTCGCTCAACCTTGAGCGCAGCCAGCGCCTTCATCGCGATGCCCGCTTCCCTCCGATTGTGCACCGGTTTCCGGCAACCGATTTTACTTGGATCTCCAGGACGAACCATGCGTCCTCGCCCGATCACGATCACTCACCAATTTGCCCGCTTGAGAATGCTTCCTAAAATGATCCCACGTCGACCTGCTCGGCGTTTGCTTGTCACGAACGTACTTTCCCGCTGGCTTGACCTGTCGGCCCCCCTGTGACCTTCTCAGCGGTTAAAATGGCCAGCACTCAGCAGGAACTTTCCAAGATCTACCACCGGCGTTTTATCCGGACCGCCGCCTATCGGAATAAAGTCTGGCAGATTCTGACCCGGGAATTTTTCAATCGCTGGGTGGCTCCGGCGGACACGGTACTCGACTTGGGCTGCGGTTACGGCGAATTCATCAACAACATCCCGGCGGCCCGCAAACTGGCGATGGATCTAAATCCCGACGCCCCGGCCCGCCTCGCCCAAGACGTCGAATTCCTTCATCAGGACTGCTCGGCCCCGTGGCCGCTGCCGGACAACAGCCTCGATGTGGTCTTCACCAGCAATTTTTTCGAACACCTGCCCGACAAGGAATGTTTAAACCAAACGTTGCGGCAGGCCCAGCGTTGCTTGAAACCCGGCGGCCGGTTGATCGCAATCGGACCAAACATCAAATATTTGCATGGCGAATACTGGGACTTCTACGACCACCACGTTTATTTGACTGAAACTTCGCTGGGCGAAGCCATGGAGGTCGAGGGGTACCAGATCGACGTGCTCACGCCGCGGTTCCTGCCCTTCACGATGGTGGAGGCGCCGGAATACCCGATGTTTTTTGTCCGCCTTTATATCGCCTGCCCGTGGCTTTGGTGGCTGCGCGGAAAACAATTCCTCGTCGTGGCGCGCAAGCCCTCGCGCTGACCGGAGCTCCGTCCGCACTTTTCATGGCTTCGAAAGTTCCCATTCCAGCACCGCTGAAATTTTACAGCATCGTCATCCCCGCCCACAACGAGGAGGAATCCCTGCCGTCCACCGTGCGGGATATTCACGCCGCGATGGTGAGCGAAAATATTCCCC
The DNA here is from genome assembly GCA_025363395.1 of Verrucomicrobiota bacterium. Taxonomy (GTDB): domain Bacteria; phylum Verrucomicrobiota; class Verrucomicrobiia; order Opitutales; family Opitutaceae; genus Lacunisphaera. The sequence goes on along the minus strand of JANYDX010000010.1, from coordinate 16,973 downwards.
ACGAGATCGTCGTGGTCGACGACGGCAGCCGCGACCGCACTTGGGCCGTTCTCCAGGAACTCAAGCTCACCGTCCCGACCCTGGCTCCCGTGCAAAATAAAGGGAGCCATGGCTTCGGCCGGGCCGTCACCTGCGGTCTCAAGCACATGAAGGGCGACGCCTGCACCATCATGATGGCCGATGCCTCCGACTCGCCCACGGACGCCGTCCACTACTGGCGCTTGCTCAACGAAGGCTGGGATTGCGCCTTTGGCAGCCGCTTCGTGAAAGGCGGCAAAGTGATCGACTACCCCAGGGTTAAACTCTTCGTCAACCGGGTCGCCAATTTTTTCGTGCGGATCGGCTTCAACATCCCCCTCAACGACACCACCAACGCCTTCAAGGCCTACCGGCGCACCGTCATCGAAGGCTGCCGGCCTTTTCTCTCGCCCCATTTTAATTTGACCGTCGAGATCCCGCTGAAGGCCATCGTGCGCGGCTACACCTGGACCGTCACACCAATCTCCTGGCAAAACCGGAAGCACGGCGTGCCGAAGCTCAAAATCAGCGAGATGGGCAGCCGTTATTTTTTCATCTGCGCCTACGTCTGGCTGGAGAAGTATTTCAGCCGGGGCGACTATCGTAAAACCTAACCCTTGCAGGTTTTTGAAAACTGCTTGTTGTCTGCCGCCAAGACAGCATATCAAACCTTCTTCTCATGATCTATTTGCTCGGTGGTTCCGGTTATGTTGGTTCGGCTTATCAGACCCTGCTGCAACGCAAAGGCCTTCCTTTCCGCAATCTGCGACGCGCCGAGTTTGACTACACCAACCAAGCGGGACTCACCGCACTGCTCCTTCGCGAGAAGCCCGAATTTCTGATCAACGCCGCAGGCTATACCGGCAAACCCAACGTGGACGCCTGCGAACTCCACAAGGCCGATTGCGTCACGGGCAATGCCGTGCTCCCCGGCATCATCGCCCAATCCTGCGCCGATGCGGGCGTGCCTTGGGGCCATGTCTCCTCCGGCTGTATCTACACGGGCGCGCGGCCCGACGGTTCGGGCTTCACCGAAACCGACGTCCCCAATTTCTCCTTCCGCACCAACAACTGCAGCTTTTACTCCGGCACCAAGGCGTTGGGTGAAGAAGTGCTCGCCAGTTTTCCCAACGTCTACGTCTGGCGCCTGCGGATTCCCTTCAACGAAGTGGACAGTCCGCGAAATTATCTGACGAAACTGCTGCGTTACACGACGCTCCTCGAAGCCACTAATTCCATCTCGCAACTCCAGGAATTCGTCGCGTCGACCTTTGCCTGCTGGGAAAAACGCGTGCCCTTCGGCATTTATAATGTGACGAACCCCGGCCAGGTGACGACTCATGAGGTGGTGGAGCTCATTAAAAAAGCCGGCGTGTCGAACAAGGAGTTTCAGTTTTTCCGGGACGAAACGCAATTCATGCAGACCGCCGCCAAGACGCCCCGCTCCAATTGCGTCATGAATTCCACCAAGCTCGCCGCCGCCGGCATCAAGCTCACCGAAGTTCACGAAGCCGTCGAACGCGACCTCCGCCGCTGGGTGAAAGCCGTCTGACCCATCTTTATGAATCTCCTCGTCACCGGCGGCTGTGGTTTTATCGGCTCCAATTTCATCCGGCAGCGCCTCAGCGAAAAAAGCTCGCCGCTCACGAAGCTCGTCAATCTCGACGCACTCACCTACGCCGGCAATCCCGCCAATCTCACGGACCTGGCCGGCGACCCGCGCTACGTTTTTATCCACGGCGACATTGGTGACACCGCTCTCGTCTCGCAGCTGCTCGCCGAGCACGCCATCAATGCCGTCGTGAATTTCGCCGCTGAATCCCATGTGGACCGCTCCATCGATTCACCCGAGCCGTTCATTCAGACCAATGTCGTCGGCACCCTCCGTCTGCTTAATTCCGCCCGTTTGTACTGGACCAGGCTGCCGGAGCCGGAAAAGAACACCTTCCGCTTTCTCCACGTTTCAACCGACGAGGTTTACGGCACATTGGGCCCCGCTGATCCCGCGTTCACCGAGGAAACGGCCTTCGCCCCCAACTCGCCGTACGCCGCCTCGAAAGCCTCCAGCGATCACTTGGTCCGCTCATTCCAGCATACTTATCATTTCCCGACCCTGACGACCAACTGCTCGAACAACTACGGTCCCTTCCACTTTCCCGAGAAACTTATCCCCCTGGTGATCCTCAACGCCCTCGAGGGCAAACCGCTGCCGGTCTATGGCGACGGACGACAGATCCGCGACTGGCTCTATGTTGAAGACCACGCCGCCGCCATCTGGCTCGTGCTGCAAAAGGGCCGGGTCGGTGAAACCTACAATGTCGGCGGTTTGAACGAGAAACCCAACATCGAGATCGTGCAGACCATTTGCGCGCTCCTCGACCAAAAGTCCCCGCGCGCCGACGGGAAAGCTTACGACGCGCAAATCACGTATGTCGCCGACCGGCCCGGCCACGACCGCCGCTACGCCATCGATTGCGCGAAATTGCAGCGCGAACTCAACTGGGCGCCCCGGGAAAGTTTCGCCACCGGCATCGCCAAGACAGTGGAATGGTATCTCAAAAACCGTCCCTGGGCAGCCGATATCACCGCCAAAAAATACTCCCGCGAACGTCTCGGCACCAACGTCTGAATTTCTCATCCCAAGATCCCAAAGCTCACCGATTGCGTTGATTCAATGGTTCGCTTCCGGTGCGATCTCTGCGTAAAACTCCACCATGACCCGAAAAGGCATCATTCTCGCTGGCGGCTCCGGCACCCGGCTCTATCCCCTGACCATCGCCGTGAGCAAGCAGCTCATGCCGGTCTACGACAAACCGATGATCTATTATCCGCTGTCGGTCCTCATGCTCGCCGGCATCCGCGAAGTGCTCATCATTTCCACCCCGCAGGATCTGCCGCTCTTCCGCAAACTTCTCGGCGACGGCTCCACTCTCGGCCTTAAGTTCAGTTACGCCGAACAGCCCAGTCCCGACGGCCTGGCCCAGGCCTTTCATATCGCGGGCGACACCGGGTTTCTCACCGGCGCCGAGCCTTCCGCCCTCGTGCTAGGCGACAATCTTTTTTACGGTGCGGAGTTTGTGAAATCGCTTGAGGACGCTGGTGCTCGCACGAATGGCTCGACGATCTTCGGCTATCACGTCGCCAACCCGAGCGCTTACGGCGTGGTGGAATTCGCCAAGGACGGCCGCGTGCTTTCCCTGGAAGAAAAACCCGCCAAACCAAAATCCAATTACGCCGTGCCCGGCCTGTACTTCTACGACAAGGATGTCGTGGCCCTCGCCCGCAGCCTCAAGCCCTCGCCCCGCGGAGAGCTGGAGATCACCGACCTGAACCGGCTCTACCTTGAGCAAGGCTCGCTCCATGTCGAACTCCTGGGCCGTGGTACCGCGTGGCTCGACACCGGCACCCACGATTCATTGATCGAGGCGGCCCAATTCGTCCACGTCCTGGAAAACCGCACCGGTCTGAAAATCGCCTGCCTCGAGGAAATCGCCTATAAACAAGGCTGGATCAATCGCGCCGGCCTGGAGGCCAACATTAAGAAGCTCGGTAAGTCCTCTTACGGCGAATACCTGAAGCGACTCATCGCCTGATCGTCTTTCACGGTGTTTTCAAAATACCTGATTTACCGGGCGGGAGCCTTTGAGCAACGCGAAGTATCCGCCCGCTGAACTCCACCACGCTCCTCACCGCGGATTCTTCTACTCTCCTGAAATCCGTCCCATGCTGATCCGGTTTCTTGTTTTTTTGCTCGAGCACTCCCCGCTGCTGCGCCGGCTGCTCTGGCGTTGGTGGTATGGTCGCCTGGCCAAGCAGTACACCGGCGGTGACTGGACCTTCATGAACTACGGCCTCGTGCCGCCGGATGGGGTTGCCTTGCCGCTCGACACCGATGACGAGCCCGACCGACTCTGTATCCAGCTCTACCACCGCGTCGCCTCAACGACCGATCTGGCCGGCAAAGAGGTTCTCGAGGTCGGCTCCGGCCGCGGCGGCGGCGCCAGTTTCATCGCGCGTTATCACCGGCCACAGCAGATCACCGGAGCCGATTTTTCACCGCAAGCCGTGGCGCTCAGCCAGAAACGCCATGCGGCCATCGCCAACCTCAGTTTCACCGTCGGCGACGCCGAGCAATTGCCCTTCGCCGACGCGAGCTTTGACGTCGTGGTCAATGTGGAAAGCAGCCACTGCTACGGACACATTGAACGGTTCTTCGCCGAGGTCGCGCGGGTGTTGCGGCCGGGCGGATATTTTCTCTACACCGATTGCCGCACCGCCGCCGACATGACTCTATTGCACGCCACCCTTGCCGCCCAAACCGGGTGGGAGCGGATCGCGCACGAAGATATCACCGCCAATGTGGCCGCCGCCATGCAGGCTGACGACGAACGCAAGCGCCGGCTCATCCGCGAATTCATTTCCCCGCAGTTTCAACCCCTCTTCGGCGAGTTCGCCGGGCTTGTCGGAAGCCAGATGCACGATGGATTTCGCAAACGCGAAATACTGTATCACCGCTTCGTGTTTCTAAAAAAGGCGGTCAATCCCAAGTCAGAATAACGCGATAAATCGCGTGTTGAGTCGTGGGCTCGCTCCTAAAGGACAGCCGCCGTGCCCATGCCGTGCAGCAGGCCACGAATATAGCCGACTGATTCAGCCAGGCCCGGAATGGGATCGTTCGGATCCTTCTCATACTCGAACCACACGGTCTCGTTATACCCAGTTTCAATCAGTGCGGTAAGCAAGGCGCGTTGGTCAATATGCCCGCGGCCCACCTCGACCGGGATGTCGTCCTGGCCCACCGCAGCCGCGGAATCCTTCAAATGCACATCATAAAGCCGCGAGCGATAAGCGCGAATCGCGGACGCCGGATCTGTCCCGGCCCGCCAGGCATGGCCGACATCCAGACAGAGTCCAATGCGCGGATCCAATGGCTGAATGGCCTGCCACACCTTGTCGGGCGACGGCCAGACTTTATCCTCCGGACCGTGGTTGTGAATCGCGGTGCGCAGGTTGTATTCCTTCACGAGCCGTTCCAGCAGCGGCAACGCCGCCGGTTCGGGACTGCAGCTGAAAAATGACACTCCGAGCGCCCGTGCATACTCGAACATCCGTCGCATCGCCGGTTCGTCGTTTTTCAAATAAAGCACGCCGCAGCACAAGGGCGTCACCCCGGCCGCCCGGATTTTTTGCGCGATTTCCACCCAGCGCACCGGCGGATTTTCCCAGGGCGAATGAGCCCGGAAAAGCGAAATGTGCTTGAGCCCGACCCGTTGCACGACCGCGAGGGCGTTTTCGAGCGGCAGGGCCTTCAGGCCGACCGTGGCAACTCCCAGCCGGAATCCAGCTTGGGGCGCAGGAGATTTTTCCACGGACTCAGCCGCCGCCGCCTGGAATGCAGCCGGACCACCGATCAACGGAAGGCCAGCACCGGCAACCGCGAGTGTTTTCAAGGCAGTGCGACGGGTCATCATAAAACAGTTAAATCGGCTCAGGCTAATCCCAGCTTTTGCAGAACCTCGAGCGGTGGGCCTTTGAATTCGGCCAGCGGCAGGTTGCCCGTATAGCCGGCTTCCTTCATGCCTTGCGGAGTGGTATAAAAACCGCCGGCCGTCAAATCGCGGAAGCGCGCAAAAAACTTCGCGCCGGCGACATGCTCCGGTTTGGCATCCGGCACATGACAAAGATCGTCGCATAGCGACGCCATCTGGTGCGGGTCAAGGTCGGCCAAACTTTTCCCGAACCTCCGCGTAGATTCCGCGTCAATCCACGCGAGCCCTTCGAGCACCACAACCCGGTCGCCGTGCTGGTCGGGATACGGCGAACTGATCCACTCATCGATGAAATCGTGCACGCCCAGACTCGCGGCACTCGGCGCATTGTCATCGGCGGGAATAATGGCGGCGCACAACGCCGCGGCCGTTCGACGCTGCGCATCGCTGAACGTCAGCGGCCAGAAATCGCCGGGTTTGTATTCCCGGTTGAGCACAGGATCAGTGCCATAGCCCTTCACGACGGGTGCCGCGGCGGCAGCTGAAACGACCGCTCCAGGTGCAGCCGGAGCAGCAACCAAGCCCCCGCGGTCCAGTAAGGTCACGCTGGCGGCGGCGGTGAGCATCCACTTGATCGCGGTGCGCCGGTCGGGACGGGGATGGTCGTGGGGATTCATCTCAAAAGCTTCCCTTCTTCATCTCGGCGAGCAGATGCTCGGCGGCGCGCCAGGCCAGCGCCATGATGGTCACGGTCGGATTTTTGTCCGGACTGGAAACAAACGACGCGCCATCCGTGAGGTAGAGATTGGGCACGTCCCAAGTCTGACACCACTGGTTCGTCACTGATTTCAAAGGATCCTTGCCCATCCGGGCGCCGCCGAGTTCGTGGATCACACGACCGCCCTTCTCAATCATCTGGTCTTCGCTGATCCGCCGACGACTGCCCGAAGGACCGAGAACCTTTCCGCCCATGGCCGTGATGATGTCGCGAAAAGTCTGCGCCATGTGATCGGCCTGCCGCATTTCGTGCTCGGACCACTGCCAGGAAAAACGCAGCACGGGAATGCCCCATTTGTCTTTTACGACGGGATCGAGTGTGCAGTAGGAGCCTTCGTTCGGAATCATCTCCCCTCGGCCGGAGAAATTCATGAACGAACCAAAATAGCGCCGCACATCCTGTTTGAATTGTAGGCCATAACTGCCGCGCGTGAATTTATCCAAACCCGCCCCGGTGCCCATGCCCGGCATGCCGCGCCCGCCGCCAAATTCAATGTGATAGCCGCGCGCGAAGCCGAGTTTTCCCGCCAGCTGATCCTGGTACGCCCACCACGGCGCGTAGCTGTGTGCGCCACCCGCGCCATCTTCATTGTGCAGCGGGAGATTTTCCATCAGCGGAATCTGGCCGATCATACTGGCTCCGACCGAATCCATGATGTAGCGGCCAAGCACTCCGCTGGAGTTGGCCAGACCTTGCGGAAAGCGGGCCGACTTGGAGTTGAGCAGGAGTCGCACGGACTCATAGGAACTGGCGCCGAGGACGACCGCGCGCGCTTTGGCGCGGCATTCCACGCCCGTGACCTTGTCAATGTAGATGACGCCGTTCACCAGACCTTTCGCGTCGAGGGTGACTTCGCGCACCATCGCATTTGGCACGATGTCGAGATTGCCCGTATCGAGCGCGGGCGGCAGATGGACGGTGGTGGACTGGTACGTGGCACGAATGGAGCAACCGCGGTGACACGGCGTGGCAAAAAAACACGCGGCGCGTTCGCTCATGGCTTTGGCCAGCACCCGTTGCGCTTTCGGATTACCCGGATGGAGTTTCGCGGGCAGGTTCTCGTGGTCGAGCCGCCGGGTCAGCACCGCGCGATGGATCGGGATGACCGGGATGCCCATCGGGGCCATGTGTTTTTTGGCGAACAGTTCATTGGCGCGCGGCGCAGGCGCAGGCTGCAACACCCCCGGCGAGGAATCAGGCGTGTTCTCCAAACCCTCATTCTCACCGTAAACTCCGACCAGCATCTCGGCCTTGTCGTAGTACGGAGCAATTTCCTCGTAGGTGAAAGGCCAGTCAAAACCGAGACCGTCACGACTGTACGGTTTGAGATCGTACGGTCCGTAGCGCAGCGAATTGCGCGCCCAATGGTTGGTGCGGCCGCCCATCATTCGCGCACGCCACCATTCAAACTGCTTCGCGGGATCTTCGGAAACCTGCGTGTAAGGTTCGTCTTTCATGGTCCAGCCGCCGTCGACGGTCGCATCGTGAAATCCGTTCTGCTTGTCAGGAGTGGTCACTCCGCGCAATGGAGCCTGCCCGTAGGTTTGAAACATTGGGGTCTCTTTCACCGGATCATAATCGCGGCCCGCTTCCAGCATGAGCACCTTGGCGCCCTCCATCGTGAGCGTATAAGCCGTCTGACCGCCCGCGGCTCCCGAGCCGACGACAATCACATCATACTCGTACCTGGCCTGACTCGCTAAAATAACTGGCATGAAAAAATAGGGTAAACCAACGGGTAATCGCGGAACACTTCCAGCTGCGAAAAAAGCGGACCGCAAGTCATTCCTCAACTCCAAAACCAAGAGGAAGTTGCGATCCGAGCGGGAAACTCATCCTTTATGCAACAAAACTCAATGGCGCGGGGTTGCGGCGGCGGCGCGGAACACTCAATTTCCACCTTCTCCCCACTGGTTCGCTTTCTTTCCATCGCACTGCCCCTCCATGGCCGCCCACCCCCCACCTACCTACGCCGCACGAATCGAAGCCGACCTCCGCGAAAACATCCTGCCCTTCTGGATAAAATATTCGGTCGACCACCGGGGAGAATTCATCGGCGCCATGACGAACGACCTGATCGTCGACCGGGCCGCCGAACGCGGCGCCCTGCTCACCAGCCGGATTCTGTGGACCTTCGCCGCCGCCTACCGCCACTACCGCGATCCCGCCGATCTCGCCATGGCGGATCGCGCCTACGCCGATCTCACGAAAAACTTCCTTGATCGGATCCACGGCGGTTTCTTCTGGTCGATCGACGCCGAAGACCGTGTGTTGCGGGATCGCAAACAGGTGTACGGACAGGCCTTCGCCATCTACGCGTTGAGCGAATACCACCGCGCTACCGGAAAGCAGGCGCCGCTGGAAGAGGCTATCGCAGTGTTTCGTTTGATTGAAAACCACGCAGCGGACCGCAGGCATGGCGGGTATTTCGAGGCCTACTCCCGCGAGTGGAAGCCCATCGCCGACCAGCGACTCAGCGCCATCGATCTCAACGAACCCAAATCCCAGAACACCCATCTGCACGTAATGGAGGCCTACACGAATCTGCTCCGGGTGTGGCCCGACGCCGGCCTCCGTCGCGCGCAGAGCGAACTACTGGAGATCATGCTCACCCGCATCGTCAATCCCGCCACCGGCCACCTCGGCTTGTTCTTCGCGGAAAACTGGACGCTACGTTCCACAAAAATTTCCTACGGCCACGACATTGAGGCCGCCTGGCTGCTCACCGAGGCGGCGGAGGTTTTGCAGAATCCGGCCTTGCTCGCCCGTATCCATCCCCTGGCCATCAAAATTGCCGACGTCACTCTCGCGGAAGGCATCGATTCCGATGCCGGTATTTTCAACGAAGGCGGTCCCTCTGGCATCACCGACACGAACAAGGAATGGTGGCCGCAAGCGGAAGCCGTGGTCGGTTTCCTCAACGCCCACCAGCTCTCCGCGGACCCGCGCCACTTGGAAGCCGCGTTGCGCACCTGGGATTTCATCGAAGCCCGCCTGATTGATCGCCAGCACGGCGAATGGTTTCGCGGTGTGACGCGCGACGGCGCGGTGCTGCCGGAGCTCAAAATCGGTTTTTGGAAATGCCCCTATCACAACGGCCGCACCGGCCTCGAAGCGGTCGCCCGCCTCCGCGCCATCGTCGGAAAATCCACCGCCTGATTCACCACTATCAAATCCATGAAAAAGAAATCATCCCCCGCTCCCAGAAAATCCGCCCCGCGCAAAGCCGCGCCCGCAACCGCCGCCCCGCGCGCCTTCACCACCCGGGTGAAACAAGTTCGCGCCGCCCACGAAACTTTTCTCAAGCGCAAGAATCCCGTCGACGCCATCTGGGACAACGGCGTGTTTGAACGCTTCAAATACCCGGTCGTCACTGACCGCCATGTGCCGATGGAGTGGCGTTACGATTTCAATCCGATCTCAAATCCGTTCTTCATGGAGCGCCTCGGCATTAACGCCACGCTCAATCCCGGCGCCTTTTTCTGGAAGGGAAAAGTCCACCTCGTCGTCCGCACCGAGGGCTATGACCGCAAGAGTTTCTTCTCGATCGCCGAATCGCCCAACGGGGTCGACAACTTCCGCTTTTGGGATGAGCCCATCGACCTCCCCGAGATCGCGCCCGAAACCAATGTGTACGACATGCGCATCACGTTCCACGCAGACGGATGGATCTATGGCGTATTTTGCGTCGAAGCCAAGGCCCCCAACGCCGCGCCCGGCGATCTCTCGTCCGCCGTCGCGGTTGCCGGCGTCGTGCGCACGAAGGATTTCAAAAAATGGGAGCGCCTGCCCAACCTCAAAACTCCCGCTTCGCAGCAGCGCAATGTCGTCCTTCATCCCGAATTCGTCGGGGGCAAGTACGCACTCTATACGCGCCCGATGGACGGTTTCATCGACGTCGGTTCCGGTGGTGGCATCGGCTGGACGCTGTGTGACGACATTACCGTGGGAGTAACCGGCCCCGAGGCGATCATTGATTCCCGCGCCTATCACACGATCAAGGAAACCAAGAACGGCCAGGGGCCCGTGCCGATCAAGACCGACAAAGGCTGGCTGCATCTCGCCCACGGCGTGCGCGGTTGCGCTGCCGGTCTGCGCTACGTGCTCTATATGTTCATGACCTCGCTCGATGATCCGTCGAAGGTGATCGCCCGTCCGGGCGGGCATTTCCTCGCGCCCTACGAAGGCGAGCGCGTCGGCGACGTTTCAAACGTCACGTTTTCCAACGGCTGGGTCGAACTCCCCGATGGCACCGTCATCCTCTATTACGGTGGCTCCGACACCCGCTGCTACGCCGCACGCTCCAGCGTCACGAAGCTCGTTGACTGGTGCCTCAACACTCCGGAGGAAGCCTACACCACGCGTAAGTGTGTCGATCAGCGCGTCACTTTGATCCGCGCCAACAAGAAGCTGAGCGGGAAAGCCTGAGGAATCGAAAGGTAAGGCGCGTTATTCGTAAAGCGCCGGCATGATGAACGCATGCCGCACAACCCGGCAGGTTTTAATATGCCCTCCGAGGATCTGGTAATGATCCTCGGGGGCTAGCTTGCCGCGCCCGAGCAACCCACTGGACTTGGAAAAACCTATTTCATTTCCATTCTCGCCCTTCATGCAGTTTTTGCATTTGCACCGAGGACCGCGCGCGCCAGTGATCAAAGACAGGAACAAGCGCCCCGCTGGCGAACACACCCGTTTCAATCGCTCCCACCACGATGATTGCCTCCACCCTGCTCGGTCTGATTTTCGGCGTTGGTCTCGCCGCCCTGCTCACATTGCTGTTCGGCGTCTACTCCATCGGGCCCACGGAACGCGGCGTGCTCACCACTTTCGGCCGTGTCCAGCGCACCCCCGGTACCACCGCCGATGATCCGCAATTGGGCGCCCTGCTGACCGATGAGGAAAAGCTGCGCTACAGCTATCCGAACATCCGCGTCATCCCGCCGGGCGGGCCATACTTTAAATGGCCGTGGCAGAAACTCTACAAGGTCGACATGACCATTCAGGCGATCGACATCACTTGGGATCCCGACATCAAACAGGAAACCATCGAGGCTGTCACCAAGGACAATCTCACCGTGCAGATCTCGGGACAGATCCGCTGGAAGCCCTGCGAGCGCAATCTTTACGCCTACCTCTTCGGCGTGGCCCATCCCGCCGCCCACGTCGTGGGCTATTTCATCTCGGTGCTGCGCGACCGCATCGCGACCTTCCACGGTGAAAGCCACGACGGCGCCGTCGAGGGCGTTTCCATCAACGACCTCCGCCGGAATCTTTCCCTCATCAACACCTTCATGGAGGAATCCTGCCGCAAGACCACCGCCCGCTACGGCGTGGATCTCGATGCCGCGCTGATCACGAACATCGATCCGCCCAGCGACGTGGACGAGGCCCTCGCCTCGATCAACACCACGCAGAACCAGGTCGCCGCCTCCATCAGCCAGGCCAAGGCCGATGCCGATCAAAAACTAAAAATGGCGGAGCAAGCCGTGCAGATCGCGCAAAACCGCGCCGAGGCCGAAGCCGCACCCTTGCTCGAACTCGGCAAAACGCTCGAGGCGATGCACGCCCAAGGCGGCCGGGCCGCACTCGACAGCTACCTCCGCAACGCCTCGCTGCCCCTGCGCGAGAAAGCTGCGCAGACGATCCTCAAACTCTAACCCGCCCCGTCATGAATTTCTTCGTCTCGATCATCATCGGTTTTTTTCTCACCTTCGTCGGCACATTCCTCGCCGTCGGAGTGGGCCGGATGTTTCAGCTCTGGCGCGTGCTGCCCGAGCGCACCGTCCTCGTCTATACGTTCTTTGGCAAAGTGGTCGGCCAGGTGGATGAACCCGGACTTTTCTTTCCGATCATGCACTTCGGGCCGCGCGCGCTACTTTTCCCGTTCTTCGGGAAGGCTTACACCGTTCGCACGCCCATTCATCAGGCCTACTTGCGCAACCAGCTCGTCAATTCCGAGGAAGGCGCCCCGATGGGAGTCGGCATCTGGTTCGAGATGTACGTCAAGGACCCCAAGGCGTTTCTCTTCCAGAACTCCGACCCCATGGGCTCGCTCAAAGCCAATGTGGCGACGGCAGTCGTGAAACAGCTTTCGAACCTCAAGCTCGATGTGCTCTTGGAGAATCGCGACGCGCTTTCACGCAAGGTGCGGGAGGAAGTCACGCCGACCTCCGCACAATGGGGTTTCAATCTCGGATCGACTTACATCCGCAAGGTCGCGTTCCGTGATCGCGGCATGATTGTCGAGATCCAGCGCGAGGTCGTGAACCGGCTGCGTCAGGTGACTGCGGCCATGCGACAGGCCGGCGAAAACGAAGTCGCGATCATCCATTCCGAAGCCGACAAGAAAGCCTCGCAGCGTCTCGGCCAGTCGCAGGCCGTCCGTCCGCATGTGATCGGCCAGGCCCTCGCTGAAATCCAAAAGATGCCCGAGGTTGCCAATGCTCTTTTCTCCCTTCTCGACATCCAGGCTACGTTGAAAAGTCCCGGCAAAGTCATCCTCTCCGCCGGTGACACGCCCAGCGTGCTACTGAGCAGTTAGGTCAATGATCATTTTAGAGACCCCCCGTTTAATTCTGCGGGAGTTTGACCACGCCGACATCGCGGCTCTGCATCGCCTGGTGTCGGATACTGAAGTGATGAAGTATTCCGATGGCGTAGAATCCGAGCCGGCCGCCCGCCACCGCCTCGACCGATTCCGCGAGATGTACCGGGCTCGCGGCTACGGAAAATGGGCGGTGGCAACCAAAACCGATGGTGCCCTGGTCGGATATTGCGGCTTCGGCGAGGAAGTCGTCGATGGTACTTTGTCTCCTGAAATCGGCTATCGGTTCGCAACCGCGGTGTGGGGCCTGGGTTTCGCCACTGAAGCCGCGCAGGCTTGCGCGACCCATGCCTTCCAAGAGTTGCGTCTCTCCGGATTCTTCGGCTTTGCGCATCCCGAAAACCGCGCATCGTGCCGCGTGCTCTAAAAAATCGGCATGATTTTTCTCCGGCCTTCCAAGTTCCACGGTGTTCCAATCGCCTTGTACGAAAAGAAAGCCCCGATCAGATAGCAGCGCGTAATTCGAAGCTATCTTGTCAGCCTGAACGAAGTGAAGTCTAGCCAGCAGGCCGGTCTGCCAGTTCCGCCGGGTTTGTGCGGCATGCGTCGGATCGGGTCGGCATTTTACGGTTAAAGCCCCGGCCTCTTTCCCCTCCCGATTAGAAATCAACCGCCGCTCCGTACGTTTCCTTTGCCACGTACTTCCAGCGCGCCAGCGCCATGCCCAGTAGCATCGCCGCCGCCGCAAAAATCCCGAGCATCCCGGCTAATGGAGTCCATTGACCATCCAGTGCGGCAAACAGCGTGGCCCGGAATGCCTGCACTAAATAGGTAAAGGGAAGGTAGTCGTGCGCTTTTTGATAGAACGCCGAAGAAAGCTCGATGGGGTAGATGCCACCTGAAGCCGCGAGTTGAAAAATCAGCAGCACCACCGCGAGCAGCCGTCCGATATCACCCAGCACCGTAATGAGCAGGATGACCACGCTGACAAATGTCACCGAACCGATGACCGCAACCAGCCAGACGAGGGACGGATTCGCCATGGTAATTCCCATCCAGCGGAAGGCCGCGACGACCGCGGTCGCTTGCAACACGCCCAAGGCAAACAACGGCGCCGCCTTGACCATCCAGCGCACGGGACGCGAGGCCCGCCGCATGGAACCGGGCAGGCGGCGCACATGAAAAACAAAACTCATGATCACCGCGCCCACCCACAGGGAAAGCGCGGCAAACCAGGGCGCGAAAGCCGGGCCGTTGTGCAAGACTGGTGCCACCACTTCGACCACCGTTTCCACCGGTGCCGCCAGACGCGCGCGACTCCCGCTAAAACCCGCGTCGAACCGGGAGACGGCTTCATTCAAGCCCGCGGCCAGTTCCACCGCACCTTTTTCCAAATTCCCCGAATCTTCCTCCAATTGAACCGCTCCCTTGTTCAAGCCCGCGGAATCCGCGACCAGCGAGCGGCCGCCGTCGCGCAGCTTACCCATGGAGCGATCAAAAAGATCCAGTTGCTCGACCGGCGGCAACTTCTCGCTGATCGAGCGCAGCCCGCCATTCACCGTGATAAATCCGCTGGAGAGCGGTTGCACGACGCTCGTGAACTGGCCTATCCCGTCGTTCAATTGAGCCGCTTGCCCTGCGGCACGACCGATGGCCTCCCCTAAAATTGAAACATCCGAACGAACCTGCGCAGCCCCGGCCGATAATTTTCCGCCGACAAACAACACCCGGGCTGCACCGGCCTGAAGCTTGCCCGTGCCATTATCCAATTGAACCACTCCCGGTTGGAGTTGACCAAGTGCCTGCTTCAGATCGCCGGCGGAACGAGCGAGCGCCAGGCTGCCCTGCGCGAGTTCGTCCAGTTTGTGATCGTCGGGCAACGTCGATAAAAGAGACGCGACCGACGCGTCCACCTGCTTCACCACGCCGGTGAGACGGGTCGTTACGTCAGCCAGTTGGGACGAGCTTTCCGCCATGCTGCCTGCGCCGAGCGCCACCCGCGCGAACCCGTCACGCAGCCGGGCACTGCCGTCTCGAATCTTTCTCGTGTCTTCCACCAGCCGCTTCCCTCCCGCTTGCAATGCCACCAAACCGCTCCCCAAAGTCGGCGTCGCTTCAGTTCCCGTTGCGCCCATCCAGGTCCCCCAGCGTTCGCGGTTCAGTTTTTCGTTGAGTGAGTGCGCCAGATCCGCGCCGAAACGTTTCGCGAGGAGGGACGCGGTGTAATTACCGCCCTCGGAAACATAGAGCGCCAGTTGTGCCGGTTGCCCCGGCGCCAGAGAGCGGCGGCTGAAATCGGCTGGCACCAGCAGAGCAAAGAAAACCTTCCCCGTCTGGACGGCCGCCCGGGCGGTTTCCGGTTTGTCATAGCGGACAAAAGCAAACGGCCGTTCTTTTTCGAGAGTGGCGACGATCTGGCCGCCCAAATTTATCTCGCGGCCCGCCTGGACCACCGGAACATCCTGGTTGACGATCGCCACGGGAAGCCGGGCAAGATTTTCGTCGGGATTCCAAACACTGCCGAGGTAAATCCAAATACAGAGAGCCGGCACCAGCACCAGCGCCACGGCGGCGAAAAAGACTTTGGGTTGCAGAAACAGCGCAAGTTCCGCAGCAATTCCACTGCGAAGATCATTTGCTGGACGCGAAAAATCGGGATTAGCAAGGGGCACGTTATCGAGGAGCATGTGCAGGGCGTGAAACGGAATGGTTGATACGCAGCGGATAACTAAAGGGCAACGCGGCGGATTCCAAGCCGCTTCACCGGCGATCAAAGGCAGACGGGGTCGCTTTGCTGATTTTTTCACGAAGCACAGCGCCAATCTGCGCCGCCGTTCAGGCCGCGCATTTTACGAATAGGCTACCCGGCCGGCCCGACTCCTGCTAATCAGGTTCAAAGCCCCCGCCATGGCCATTCACGCCGCTCTCCACCACAAGACTTCCTACACTTACGACCGCCTCGTTGCCCTCGGGCCCCAGGTGATCCGGCTGCGCCCGGCACCGCACTGCCGAACGCCCATCTTGAGCTATTCGCTCAAAATTGAACCGGAAGACCATTTCCTTAACTGGCAGCAGGACCCACACGCCAACTACCTAGCGCGCCTCGTCGTTGAGCAAAAAATCAAGCGCTTCTCCGTGACCGTGGACCTGGTGGCCGAGATGGCCGTCTACAATCCCTTCGACTTCTTTCTCGAACCTTACGCCGAGCAATTCCCTTTCATTTATGATCGCAAGCTCGCCGTGGAGGTCGCGCCTTTTCTGCGCAAGCATCCGCGCAAACCGAAGTTCGCGGAACTCGTGGCATCCCTCGACACCAAGCCGCAGCGCACCATCGATTACCTCGTCGCCCTCAACAGCCGCATCAACCAGCTGGTGGGCTACGTCATCCGCTTGGAACCCGGCGTGCAGACGCCGGAGCAAACGCTCACGCTGGGCACCGGTTCGTGTCGCGACTCCGCGTGGTTGCTCGTCAACACGCTCCGGCACGCCGGCCTCGCGGCACGCTTTGTCTCCGGTTATCTCATCCAGTTAAAATCTGATGTGAAGGCGCTCGACGGTCCCTCGGGCACGGAAAAGGACTTCACCGACCTGCATGCGTGGTGCGAAGTATTTCTACCCGGCGCCGGCTGGATCGGCCTCGATCCCACGTCCGGCCTGCTCGCGGGTGAAGGCCACATTCCCCTGGCCTGTGCACCGGAACCGTCCGGCGCCGCGCCTATCTCCGGGGGCGTGGATGAAGCCGAGGTGGAATTCGGTTTCGAGATGTCGGTCAAACGCATCTACGAATCGCCGCGCGTCACCCAGCCATACACCGAGGAACAATGGACCCACATCGCCACGCTCGGCCACGCGATCGACGCGGACCTGGTTAAAAATGACGTGCGCCTCACAATGGGCGGCGAACCAACCTTTGTTTCCATCGACGACCCGAACGGTCCCGAGTGGAATTTCACCGCGGTGTCGCACAAGAAGCGCACGCTCTCCGGCGAATTGATCAAGCGTCTGCGCGGTAAATTCGCGCCCGGCTCGCTGCTGCATTACGGCCAGGGGAAATGGTATCCGGGCGAGCCGTTGCCCCGCTATGCCCTCGCCGCGTACTGGCGCAAGGACGGCGTACCTATCTGGAAGGACGAGGGACTCATCG
>JANYDX010000554.1 GCA_025363395.1 Verrucomicrobiota bacterium | reverse complement strand
CATGTCGCGTGGCAATCCTGAGGTGGAGTGGCTGCTCGATTCGCGAGCGATCACCATTACGTCCCTTCCGGCTTTGCTTGCCGATTTTGTCCTCAAGGGGCGCAAGAATATCGTGGTTGCCGGCACCCATGGCAAGACGACCACGACGGCGCTGACCGCTTTTTTGCTGCGTGAAAATGGCCGCGATCCCGGATTTCTCATCGGTGGTGTGCCGCAGGATCCGCCGGTGGGCAATCATCTGGGGGCGGCAGGCGATCCTTTTGTCATCGAGGGTGACGAGTACGACAGCGCATTCTTCGATAAGCGCAGCAAGTTCATCCATTATGCGCCGCACATTGCGGTGCTGAACAACCTGGAGTTTGATCACGCTGACATTTTTCGCGATCTCGCCGATGTGCAGCGGACCTTTTTGCATCTAACTCGCATCGTGCCCCGGAAAGGCTGGATCGTGTTGAATGGCGACGACGAAAATCTGAAAGCGCTCGGGCCGCTCGAATGGACCAATGTGGTGCGCGTCGGCGTCAGTGTCGGCAGCGATCTGCGGATTGTGGATTTTACCGAGACGAGCGCTGGCGTGACGTTCAACCTGATCTGGCTGGGCCGGCCTTGGTGCGGCGTGAAATGGAATCAGGGCGGTCTGTTCAATGTGCGCAATGCCGCCATGGCGGCGCTGGCGGCGGGTCTTGCGTTGAATCCCAACGATCCCACGGAAATCAAGCTCACCGCGCTGTCCCGGTTTCGCGGCGTCAAGCGTCGGCAGGAGCTGTTGATCGACTCCCCTAAGCTCAAAGTGATCGAGGATTTCGGCCATCATCCCACCGCGCTCGCCGAGACGCTGCGTTCGTTGCGCAACCGTTATCCGGCCGCGGTCTTGACGGCGGTATTCGAGCCGCGGAGCAACACCGCGCGGACGAAAGTGCTGCAGGGCGGCTTTACGCGAGCCCTTGCCATGGCCGATAGCGTATATTTGGGAGCGGTCAGCCGGCCGGATAAGTTGAAAGAGGACGACCGTTTCGATGTTGAAGCCGTGGTGCAGCATCTCGAAGTGCAAGGGATTCACGCGTTCACCGCGCCCAACAACGCGGATCTCCTCACGAAGCTGGTTAAGGGTACATTAGTGCCGCACAGTGAACCTCAGGTCGTGGTGTTTTTCACCAACGGTTCCTTTGATGGTATTATCGGTAAATTCGTCGAAGCGGCGAAGTAGGGCTGCTGATTCAACGATGCGGAAGGGGTGGCTACAAATGCCGGGAAGAGCGGGCCTTGGCCATTCCGCGGCCCGCCGTCAGAGATTGGGTCGCGGGCCCGGCGGCGGAAAGGAGTCCGCACCCTACCAGAAATCGCGGCGAAAATTTACTGCGCCCGTCGGGCCACTTTGTATTCAGCGGGCTTTTGGCCTTCCGGTAGCGCGAGCAGGTCGTAATCCTGGAAACCGGTGATGGCGACGTTGACGAATTCCCCGACGGCCAGCTCGCGCGGGACATAAACCCGACCATCGATATCCGGGGCGTCGGCTTCGCCGCGGGCGACACCGGGCTCCTCCACCAACACTTTCAAAGTCCGTCCGACATGGCTCTTGCTCACCTCGGCGGCGATCTGCTGTTGCAGGGCCATGGTCTGGTGCCAGCGGGCTTCCTTCACCTTGGCGGGAATCTGGTTTTCCATCTTGGCGCCGCGCGTGCCTTCCTCCTGAGAGTAGCGAAACACGCCGAGGCGCTCAAATTTTGTTTCGCGGATGAAGCCGCAGAGTTCAGCGACATCGGCGTCGGTCTCCCCGGGAAAACCGACGATGAAAGTGGTGCGGATCGCAATGCCCGGGATGCCGGCGCGGATGCGTTTCAGCAAGTCGCGGATGTAATCACCACTCGTCTCGCGCTGCATGCGCGTCAGCATCGCGTCGCTGATATGCTGGAGCGGAATGTCGATATAGCGGGCGACCTTCGGGCACTCTGCGATGGTCCGGATGAGTTCATCGCTCCAATGGGCCGGGTGCGTATAGAGCAGCCGAATCCAAAAGTCGCCGGGTATGGCGTTCAGTTCCCGGAGGAGAGTGGTCAGGGCCGTGCCCCTCGATGAGTCAACGGGCGTCCGCGGATTCGGGCGCTGTTCCCAAGTGTCCATGCCGAAGAAAGTGGTGTCCTGGGAAATCAGGTTGATTTCCTTCACGCCCTCGGCGACGAGCCGGCGGGCTTCCTGCACGACGCTGTCAACAGTGCGACTGCGATGCCGGCCGCGGATCTGCGGGATGATGCAGAAAGTGCAGGGGTGGTTGCACCCCTCCGCGATCTTGATGTAGGCAAAATGTTTTGGGGTGAGCCGGAACCGGGGCGTGTCGTAATCCGGGATGTAAGTCGATTTGCCCTCAATGAAATTGATGGGGGCCTCTTTCTTCCCGCGCTCCTTGGCGTAAATTGCCTCGATGATCGGCGCCACCTTGGTGACCTGATCGAGACCGATGAACGCGTCCACCTCGTCGTGCAGTGAATTCGACAGGTCCTTTGAGAAGCGCTGGGACATGCAGCCGGCGACGATGAGTTTTTGCTCTTTGCGCCGTTTTTTCATGCCCTTGTTCTGGTGGACTTCCAGAATGTGGCCGATGGATTCCGCTTTGGAGGAATCGATGAAGGAGCAGGTGTTGACGATGACCACGTCGGCCTTTTCCGCGTCGGGAATGACGGTCATACCCGCCTGGTGCAAATGACCGATCATGATCTCGCTATCGACGAGGTTTTTGGCGCAACCGAGGGAGATGAGGCTGACTTTGATCATGGGCCTATAAAAACAAAGGCGCGTCCGGGGAGGACGCGCACTTGAGCGGCAAAGAGGGTCTGGGGGTTACTTCTTGCGGATAGCCGCGTTAAGGCGGGCTTTCTTGCGTTTCAAGTAGGCGACGCGGCGTTTCTTTTTGATGTGTTTATTGAATTGTTGTCCCATAAATTATGTCAGGTAAGAGGAGAGTTGTTCAAAATCGCCGCCGGGAGTCAAGCGTGCGGGCAAACTCAATAGCGCGGCATGCCCGGCTCGATCGTTTCGGCCCAGGCGTCCATGCCTCCAGCCACATTGGTAACCAAGGGGTGATCGTTCGCCCAAAGGAACTGCGCGACCCGCATGCTCCGGCCGCCGTGATGGCAAATTACCAGGATATGCTGGTCGGTAGGGAGCTCCGCTAGGCGTTGGGGAACTTCGCCCATGGGGATATGCAGGCTGCCGGGGATATGGCAAATAGCGCGCTCCTCAGGCTCCCGGACGTCCAAAATTATTATATCCGGCTGTTTGGCCAGCCGGGCAGCTTCGGTGATGTCGACTTCGAGGGGAGCGTTCATGCGATGAATTCGCCGGGTTAGTGCCGCTTGATCCTGTCCAGAGCAAGCCCCCAGTTCGCCGTTGACGCCGGCCCGTGGCGCCAAATCGTGGCGGCATGGCTGAACGTTTTGTAGTGATCATGGCTGGCGGCCGCGGTGAGCGGTTCTGGCCCCAAAGTCGTCTGGCGACGCCTAAACACCTGCTGCCCATTGTCGGGGAGAAGACAATGCTGGCGCAGACCGTTGACCGAGTGGTCGGCGTTGTGCCGCGGGAGAACGTTTTTGTCATCACGACCCAAGCCCAGTTGGTTGGTTGTCAGCAGGCCTGCCCCGATCTTCCCGCGGGTAATATTGTCGCAGAGCCGATGGGCCGCGATACGGCGGCAGCGACCGGGCTGGCCCTGCTACTGGTCAAACAGCACAGTCCTGGAGCCGCCTTCGCGATGCTGCCGGCCGACCATGTAATCCATGATGTGGCCGAGTATCGGAAGCTGCTCGAAGTGGCGTTCGAGTCGGCTGAGTCGGCCGATGTACTGGTCACGCTCGGTATCAAACCGGCGGAAGCGGCCACCGGCTTCGGTTACATCCAGCAAGCGGGACCGTGGAAGGAAATTGGCGGACGCGCCGTGATGGCCGTGAAGCGTTTTGTGGAAAAACCCGATCTCGCGACGGCTGAGGCCTATCTCGCCTCCGGCGAATATTTCTGGAACGCCGGGATGTTTGTCTGGCGCGTCCCGGTGGTGGAGAGCGCTTTCAAGGCATATGCGGCCGACCTTTACGCGGGTCTGGCGAAACTGGAGTCCGCGGCAAAATCGACCGGCGGCTGGACGGCTGCGCTCGCGGAACTTTATCCGACACTGCCCAAGATTTCCGTGGACTACGCGCTGATGGAAAAATCCACGAATGTCGTCGTGGTACCGGCGACTTTTGACTGGGACGACGTCGGTGCGTGGCCGGCGATCGCCAAACATTTTCCCCAGGACGCCGGGCGCAATGTGCTGCGCGGGATCGCCATGGTGGAAGACGGGCAGGACAACATCATCGTCAGCGACGGCGGTCATCTGACTGCGGTCGTGGGCGTGAGCGATCTGATCGTGGTTCACACGCCGGAAGCCACGCTGGTCTGCCACAAGGACAAGGCGCAGGAAATCAAGGCGCTGCTCAAGCGCCTCGCCGAAGATCCGGCGAAGAAGAAATACCTCTGAGAGATGCGCTGCCTGGGCATCGATTACGGCACAAAACGAGTGGGCCTGGCGCAAGGTGACGATGTCGGCGTCGCCACGCCTTTGCCGGCGTTGATCGATTCCGATCCAGCGGTCCGGTGGAGGAAGCTGGGCGAGTTGATCAAACAACGCCGCATCTCCGATCTCGTGCTCGGTTATCCCTATAACATGGATGGTTCGGTTGGCTTCAAGGCGAAGGAAGTGGATGACTTTGCTGCGCGCCTGAAAGCGGAGTTCAACCTGCCGGTGCATCTGATCGACGAAACGCTGACCAGTTATGCGGCGGAATCGACCATCGCGAAAAAATCGCGGCGTGAAGTGCGTGATTCCGGGCTGATCGATTCGCGGGCGGCCTGCCTTATTTTGCAGGATTTTTTGGATCAAAAATTACCACCCATTCTTCCGGGCCAGGAATAGAAAACCACAGAACTCTCGGATACACAGAAGGAGATAGTTTGTCTTAGATTCGTGGGCGAGCGTTCGATACCACCTGAAAGCCTTGGCGTGGTGTGAAGACAGCCATCGAATCCACGCGGGGTATTCTCCACCACAAGCCAGAAGGCGCGGACAGCCTCGCCCACGAATGCCGGGTTCGGGCATGGCGGGATATTTATCGAGTCATTTTTGGGCACTTCCCTTGGATCGAGCACGAACGGATTGTAAGAAAGGACTTCTGTGTATTCAGTGTGTTCTGTGGTTTCAAAATCCGAGGTTAAATCCAAATGCCCCCAACGTTGGAAATGTGTCGTCGCTTACGACGGCACTACGTTCCAGGGCTGGCAGAGCCAGGAGGGTGGTAACACGATTCAGGATCTCATCGAGAAACAGCTGGCGAAAATCGCCGGGCAGAAAATCCGCATCGAGGGCAGCGGACGGACGGACTCCGGCGTGCACGCGCTGGCGCAGGTTTTTCATTTTGACGCGGTCTGGCCGCATGGAGCGGAGAAACTCCGGATTGCCTTGCAGACCGGCCTGCCGCGATCAATTCGGCTGAAAGCCATGCGTCGCGCGACCCGTAAATTTCACGCCCGCTTCGATGCGAAGGGGAAAATCTATCGCTACGAAATTTATCTGGGTGAAGCCGACCCGTTCATCGCGGCCTATTGCTGGTCATTGCGGCGCGAACTGGATTGGGCGGCAATGAAAGAGGCGGCGAAGGTGTTGCGGGGCAAACAGGATTTCTGGGCTTTCTCCGGGGAAAACGACCGCACCTATGAAACCACGGTGCGCGATTTGCGCCGCCTCGATCTCGTGCGGCGGGGTCGGAAGGTTTCATTCACCTTCGAGGCGGATGGCTTTCTCTACAAGATGGTGCGCAGCCTGACAGGTGCGCTCGTCAATGTTGGTTTGGGTAAACTGACGCCGGCCCAGGTGGCGGAGTTGATCAAGACCCGTCGGCGGATTCCGGGCGTGGTGACCGCGCCGCCGCAAGGCCTGTTCATGGTCAGGGTGATTTATTGACCCGGATGAACACGATGCTGAGTCAACTTTGGCGCGACAAACTCGACGTGGTGTTCCCGCGCAGTTGCGTGCATTGCGGTGGATTGGCAGAAAACGGACGGTTCCGACATCTTTGTCTCACGTGTGAAATGCAACTTCTGGTGGTGAGAGCGCCACATTGTTCGACCTGCGGACATCCGTATTTCGGCGAGACCGAAATCAACCGGCTTTGCCAGCATTGCGAGGAACTGGAGCCGGAATTTTCCCAAGGCAAGACCGCGATTCTGTTGAAAGGACCCGGACGTTCCCTGGTGCATGCGCTGAAGTATCATCACGCTTTGCACGTTGTTGGCGACATCACCCGCCTAATGTCGGAGGCGCCAGGTTACGCTGACTACGTTAAAGGAGCCGTGCTGGTCCCGGTGCCGTTGCATCCGCGGAAGCTGCGTGAGCGGCGCTACAACCAGAGTCTCTTGCTCGCAGAATGTGCGGTGCGGGCTGCCGCCGGTCACGCACGCGTCGAGGAACTTTTGCGCCGGGTGGTGGACACGGACTCACAGACCCATTACGACCGGGCCGCCCGCCAAAAGAACCTCAAAAATGCCTTTGCTTTGGCTCCCGGCGCCGCCATTAATCCCGGCCAACGTTACCTCCTCGTCGATGATGTTTTTACCACGGGCTCCACTCTCAATGCTTGCGCAACAGTCCTTCGACGCGCGGGCGTGCTGAGTCTCGACGCCGTCACCTTTGGACACGGTTAATTCTGCATGACACATTTCGCCAAACCCAAGCTCTCCTCTTCCCGTAAGAAGAAAAACATCCCGGAAGGCCTATGGACCAAATGTCCCATTTCCGGGGAGATTGTTTTCAACAAGGATCTGGAGCAAAACCTGATGGTGGTGCCCAAAAGCGGATACCATTTCCCCATCGGTTCGCGGCAGCGGATCGCCGGCATGGTTGATGAGGGCAGCTTCAATGAATACGACGAGGCCGTTAAGTCCTCGGATCCCTTGAAGTTTGTGGATTCCGCGGCCTATCCCGACCGGATCAAAAAGTACGAGAAGGAAAGCGGCCTGCCCGAGGCGGTGATCTGCGGTCTGGGCAAGATCAACGGCATCGAGGTCTCACTGGCCGTGATGGATTTTCGTTTCTGCGGCGGCGCCATGGGGGCCGCGGTCGGTGAAAAAATCACGCGGGCCATCGAGCGCGCCGTGAAAAAGAAAATCCCGTGTATCATTGTGAGCGCCTCCGCCGGCGCCCGGATGCAGGAAGGTATTTTCAGTTTGATGCAGATGGCGAAGACGAGCGCGGCCCTGGGGCGTCTGGCCGAGGCCAGACTGCCTTTCATTTCCATCCTGACATACCCGACGACCGGTGGCGTCAGTGCCAGTTTTGCCACCCTGGGCGATGTGATCATTGCCGAACCGGGCGCACTGATCGGCTTCGCCGGCGCCCGCGTGATCAAGGAGACGACCAAGCAGACCCTGCCCCCCGGATTTCAGACTGCGGAATTTTTGTACAAGCACGGGTTGATTGACCAGATTGTAAGCCGGCTGGATATGCGCGAACGTCTGACCAGTTTGCTGCAGGCGCTGCATGTGCACAAATACCACTCGCGAAAAGTGGCGACGGCCGCTCCCTTTCACGTGGCTGCGGCCAGCTAAACCCTGCGATTCATGCCGAGTGATGCGCCGCGTCTGACCGACTACGCGTCGGTGACGGAATACCTCTACGCGCTCAAGGCGGGGGGAATGAAGTTCGGCATCGACCGCATGCAACGGCTGGCGGAAGTCCTGGGATATCCGGAGCGGAGTTATCCGGTGATCCACCTGGCTGGCACCAATGGCAAGGGTTCGGTGGCGGCCATGCTGGAATCCATTCTACGCGCCGCTGGTCACCGAACCGGGCTCTATACTTCCCCGCATTTAGTGAAGCTCGGTGAGCGCGTCCAGGTTGACCGGCATCTGCTCACGGAAGCGGAGATTGTCGCGTATGCGGCCGAACTGAAACCGGCGGCCGACAAAATCGGTGCCCAGTCGGCAGACGAACATCCGACGTTTTTTGAGTTCATGACCGCGATGGCTTTTCTGCAATTTCAACGGCAGCACGTCGATGTCGCCCTGGTGGAAGTGGGCATGGGCGGTCGGCTCGACGCGACGAATGTGGTGCAGCCGGAGGTTTCAGTCATCACGTCCATTGGCTTGGATCACTGCGCGGAACTGGGCGATACGCTGGAAAAAATTGCGCGGGAAAAAGGTGGTATCATCAAGCCAGGCCGGCCCGTTGTCATCGGGCGTTTACCGCCCGAGGCGGAAAATGCAGTGCGTGAGATTGCGGCAGCCCGCCGCGCGATGGTCCATTCGGTACGCGAAGTCTTCGGCGAGAATCTGTCGGACTATCCCGCCACCAACCTCGAGGGCGACTACCAGCGTTGGAACGCGGCGACCGCCACGCTGGTGGCACGCCTGTTGCCTGAAAAATTGCAACCGGCGGAGGCAGCGATGGCGCGCGGATTATTGCAGGTGAACTGGCCCGGACGCTGGCAGCGGGCGAAAATCGGCGGAAGAGATTTAATTCTGGACGCCTCGCACAATCCCGAAGGCGCGTTGATGCTGGAGCAGAATTTGCAACGACTCATCGCGACCACCGGCCGCAAACCGGTTATTGTTACAGGTGCGCTCGGTGAATTCCGTGCCCGCGCCTTGCTGGATGTGGTCTGTCGTTACGCGCGGGAGATCCATCTCGTGACCCCGCACCAAGCCCGCGCCACGCCCTTCGAGGAAATGCTGGCGTTTGTGCCGATCGAGTTCCGTCCTCTGGTGCGCCGCGGCACCGTTGCAGAAATTTTCCCTGATGCCCCGCATTGCGCCATCGGCGGTCCTGACGACACCGTCGTGGTGACCGGCTCCATCTACCTTCTCGGCGAAGTCCTGGAGCGCATCGAGCCCGGCCGTGGCGCAGGCGAGGGTAAATTGCAGGATTTTTAACCCGACTTCGTCTACTGGAGGCCGTAAAAAGCGGAAGTCATTGATTCATCGTGGGAGGTTCCCGGAAGTCGCCACTACATCGTCGCGGAAGGTCGGCAGATTTTGGGCGGCGGTTGCGGCGGGAGAACAAGGTCGAG
>JANYDX010000517.1 GCA_025363395.1 Verrucomicrobiota bacterium | reverse complement strand
GGCGAAGCGGCCATCCTGCTCGCGCGCGAAGTGGCGGCGGGGCGCATCACGCTGGTCGAGTGGAACGAAGCGGTGGAACAGTGGATCGTCCGCGTGAACTGCCTGGCGAAATGGTGGCCGGAATTGGAGGTGAATCCGATTACGGACGCCGACCGCCTCACCCTCATCGAGCAGATTTGCTATGGCAGTTTCGGCGCGCGCGAATTGAAGGATAAGCCGGTCATGCCGGTGTTACGCGACTGGTTGCTCGCCGAGCAACTGGCCGTGCTTGACGTCTATTTGCCGGAAAGAATTGAAATGGCGAACGGCCGCAAAGCACGCATCGCGTACACGAAAGACGGACCGCCAGTGATGAGTGCCCGCATTCAGGAGCTTTACGGCGTGAATTCGACCTTCAGTCTCGGCCACGGCCGCGTGCCGGTGAAGATCGAAGTACTCGCCCCGAATCATCGCCCCATTCAGGTGACCGACGACCTGAGTGCGTTCTGGCGCGACATGTACCCAAAAGTGAAGGCCGAGTTGTCGCGTCGCTATCCGCGCCACGAATGGAGATAGCGTATTTTTCCGCGATGCGGCCGATCCGCTTGGCACACCTGGCGACTGCGGCTGCCTGCATTCCAAGTGCGACCCACCGTTAGCCGCGTCGCAGATTCTTGCTGATTGTCCGCACTCGTTCGTCACTCAATGGGTACCAGAATAACGCGGCAAAGCTGATGGCGGCCAGCCCCGCCGGGATCACGCTAAACATGAGGCGGATCCCGACCAGTGCTTCCGGTGTCTGCGCACTGTTGGCCAGAAATCCCACGGAACTCAGCATCCATCCGCCCAGCGCGCCACCGAGGGCCAGGCCGATTCCGTTGGCGAAGTTTGCGGCCGCGAACACCAAGCCGGTTGTGCGCCGCCCGAATTTCCATTCTCCGTAGTCTGCGGCATCGGCATACATTGACCAGACAATCACCGGTTTCGGACCCATCAGCAGCGCGACCAAAAATTGCAGGACGAGCACAGCGCCAAATGCGTGGGAAGGCAGCCAGTACATCGCGGCCAACAGTGGCACCACCATCGCGATCAACACGCGCAGAACCTTTTCCTTGCTGCCCAAGCGAAGTACGGAGCGGGTAAGCAGGCAGCCAATCAACTGGCCCAGCATTCCGATCGTCAGGCACCAGCTCGCTTTGCCTTCACTGCCCATGTAATATTTCAGGTAGTAGATTGTGGCGGCGTTGCGCACGGCCACCATCGAAAGGGTGCCGACCGCCACCACGAAGAGGATTAACCAGGGGCGATTTTTCACCAGTGACCGAATATCGCCGCCGACCGAGCCCTTGTCTTCTTTCGTGGGTTGAACGCGCTCCCGGGTAAAGCGGAAAGTGCACCAGAGCAGGGCTACCGCGAGGACAGCGAATATTCCGATGGTCAACCGATACCCGGTCAGATCGTTACCCTGTCCAAGCAGGTTTTTTAATGGCAGGAGCGTGCTGGTCACGATCAGCCCACCGCTGAAGGC
Organism: Verrucomicrobiota bacterium; assembly: GCA_025363395.1. GTDB lineage: Bacteria > Verrucomicrobiota > Verrucomicrobiia > Opitutales > Opitutaceae > Lacunisphaera. The sequence continues at coordinate 2,415 of JANYDX010000517.1, read as the reverse complement.
GAAGGCAAACCGATACGAGGCGAGGGAGGTTCGCTCACTCGAGTCCGACGACATCACGCCCATCAATGCCGCGTAGGGAACGTTTACGATCGCATAGGCCATGGTGACGACGAGATAAGACACGTACGCGTAAACGAGTTTTCCGCCCACGGAAAAAGCGGGATTTAAGAAAACCAAATAGCCCGCGATACCATAAGGAATCGCGCCCCAGAGCAGATACGGGCGAAATTTACCCCAGCGAGTGGTGGTGCGGTCGGCCAGCAAGCCCACGAGCGGACTCTTGAACGCGTCCACAAATCGGGTGACGAGAAACATTGTTCCCACCGACGCGGCCGCGAGCCCCACCACGTCCGTGTAGTAGTAGAGCAGAAACATATTGAACACCTGATAAAACAGGTTGGATGCCATGTCTCCGCACCCATAGGCCAGTTTTTCACGGCGGGTGATCAGACCGGGCACGGAGTTTAAAATGCGCACAAGATGAGCGGGTTGGGGATAAATACTCAGAAGCCAGCGAGGAACTATTGGTAGTTTCTTGGCCCCGACCCATCCAGCCACCCTTACAACGCGCTTACATTTGAATAAATTAGCAGCGCGGTGCTGCCTTGATTCTGAGTCAGTAGCGTCGCCCCGGGGCGGTGCCTCCGTCTCGCCAGTACCCAGGTATGAAGGTCACCGAGGGAACTTGCGGAATTCCGCGCTGGTGCGTGTAGAGAAGTGACAGCACCTGCTCGACGGCTCGCTGTCCCACCAAGCCATGATTCTGCACCACGCCGGCCCAGTCCATCCGGTCGAGCGGCAAGTCCAGTGAGCAAAATGCGATGTCACGCGGTAAGGACAGGCCTGCTGCCTGGAGATAACCGATCACTTCATTCAAATTGCTGGCGACGGCCTCCACCCGATGCTCGCGAATCCAGCGGGCAACAGTTTCGGGGGCGGCGGCCCGCCCACTGTCATTGAGCAACAACGGCGGCACGCGGTGACGTGAAGCGACGCGGGCCTCTTCAATGGTGGGTCCCATGCGGAAGGCATCTCCGAGGCGCAGTTCGGCCTCCGCTGCGGCTACCAGGCCGATGCGATGATAGCCGAGCGACCGCAATTTTTGCACGCCGAGCCGGCCCACCTCGTACTGATCATTTGTCACCACCGGCAGAGGTGGCCACAAGTGCCGCCCTTCAATTTTCACGGCCGAGAGGTAATCCCACGGCAATTCCAGACGTTTGGTGGCCAGTTCGAAGGTGGAGACGACCACCGCTTCGATCCCTCGCGCTTGCAGAATCTGGCCGAGGCGCTTCACCCCTGTTACCTTTGGATCGAGCACAAACAATTCGAGACTGTAACCCCGCGCCTTCGCGGTTCGCCGCGCCGCTTCTACGACGACGGGGTGACCGGCCTGTTGGGAAAAACAGCGACGGGCCTGGGCATCTAGAATGAATCCAATCACGGCCCGGCCCTTCTCTGCGTGAATCACATTCCGGTGAAAATTGAACGCACCGAGCAGGGGATCGGGACGGTACCCCATGCGTTCGGCCAGGCCGCGAATCCGCCGGCGCGTCGCCAGTGGAAGCCGGGGATGGTCGCGCAACGCCAGTGACACTGTCGTCTGATGCACACCGGCCTTCGCCGCGACTTCTTTCATCGTGACCGGGCGGTTACTCCGACGCCGAATCGGGCTACTCACTGCACCACCTCCCTTCCACGTAAGTGTCATGGGCAAAACGCGGGATGCCCCGTTCGCCTGTGCGCAGGAGCATGGCCACTGAGGTCATGGCTTTTTCACCGACGACGGCCGCCATCGGATCGATGCTCAGTTGCGCGGGCCGACTCCGCTTCTGGCAAAGATTTACCGTCAAGCGCAGGCCGGGAAGTTTGCCTCTCGTCGGCCAACCCGATTCACAGTCATGCAAGACGACGTCGGGCCGATGCTTTCGCGCCCAGTCCGTCAGGAGGTTCGCGAGGCCCTTCGCATTCGTCCCATAGGGATAAAACAACGGCGGAATGCGCTGCGCCGGTTCCAGGCATTCCTCTTCCATCAAATACCCCATGGCGTGGCGCTGGCGGGTGCAGTCCTCCTGTTCCCTGCCCACGCACAGCCCGATCCGCCGGTGCCCCAGCGACCAGACTTCACGAAAAGCCCGGCGGACGTTTTGTATCCTGTCAGTGGAAACACAATGTACGGGGGTCGAGAGGTGCTGGGAGTCGATGCGGACGATACAATAGCGTTCCCAGTCCAGCTGGAGTTCGGCGTGTCCGGGGAGAAACTGGCCGATAATCACGCACTCGGCTCCCGCCTCCTGGAGACTCGCATCCAAATCTTCACTGGCGAGCCCGGCTCCGCCCAGTCGGAATACCCGCCACTCGTAGCCCAGGGTTTTTGCCTGTTTTCTCGCTCCCTCCAGCACGGCGGCTCGATAA
>JANYDX010000486.1 GCA_025363395.1 Verrucomicrobiota bacterium | reverse complement strand
GCGAGTTCGCCGACGTACTGATGATGCCCGCATACTCAGCTTGTTCCGGCGACATCCGGGTGTCCTTCAAAATCGAACTCATGCCAATGATCGCGTTCATCGGCGTGCGGATCTCATGGCTCATGGAGGCAAGAAACACATTCTTGCTGCGACTGGCCTGTTCGGCCGCCAGCGTGGCCTTTTCCAAAGCGTGGTTTTTCTGGCGGAGCTGAACCATCGCATGAGCCAGTTTTTCTGTCCGCGCATTGAACCAGTAGGCTATCTGGCCGAGCTCGTTCCGGGCCGATAGATTTATCCGGCCGGTTTCGTGATCACTCTTGGCCAGCGTGCGCAATTCCTCGGTCAAAATCCCCACCGGCCGGCCTAGCTGGCGGCGGAAGAAAACGTAAGCCACCACGCAGATGGCGAAGACGATGGTCCCCATCCAAAGGCTGATATGCAAGGCGATCTCAGACACCACTTCGGCGGCCTGTCTCGCCGGAGTGACCACCACCACTTTCCAATTGCTGCCCGGCACGATGAAGAGGCTGACAATGCCCGGCTCCTGGAGAAACATATCATCGGTGATCAGAAACTGAGTGAGACTGGACGAGGCCGATGATCCGCCCAGAATATTGGCGGCAATCCGCGCCCCGTCGCCCGCATCAATCTGATAGGAACCGGCCGTGATGCTCTGGGCCAGCGTCGCCAACTCCGCTCCGTGACGCTGGTGGACTTCTTCCAACCGCGCGGTGTCATGATGCAAAATATTTTCTTCGATGGCGCGGAAACCAAGATGCAGCCGGCCGACCTCCCGGATATCCAAATATTCCTCCGTACGTTTTCCCGCGGCATCCCGCGAGACTCTTCGTCCCAATTCGACCCGGGGAAAACTGATCAGCCGGTTGTTGTGATCGAGCGCGAAGGCATAGCCCCCGATGGCCCGGGCCTGTTGTTCCATAAATTTCGCCAGGCCGGTGAGTTTGAGGTCCACTGTGGACGCGCCGCAAAATTTTCCGTCGATCAGGATTGGCGCGGTGCACGTCACCATCGGCTCGAAGGAATAGGGATCCATGTACGACTTTGACCAGTAGACGTCGCCGGACCGCGTGAACCGTGCCGGGACATACCATTCCTCGTGGTGATAGCCCGGGCCGTCGGGGGCATTGTAGTCGTCAAAATAAGCCAGTTTGCCCGTGGGATTGCGGCCCCAGAAAAAAGAACGGCGGACCACGGCGGGAGCAAACTGTCCCGGTTCGGGCCAATAACCCCCGCCCGCAATGAGGGTTTCGTAACCCGGGATATCGATGGCTTGGGGAATGACGGTTTTAAAAAGCGCCTCCTCATGCGGGAGTACTTTTGAGATTTCCGCCACTGAAAGCGCGACCGCGCGCGCTGCACTCAATCGCTCGGTCAGATTGAGGACAATCTTCCGGCCGATCTCGGCGTTGAGCCGCATGGCCTGTGCCTCGATTTCCTTCCGACCACCCTTCTGCACCGCCACAAATGTCGCCAAGAGCGTCAGCCCGAGAAAACCCACCAGACCAAGCGCAACCCGGACCGACAACCGCCGAACAAAAGGAACAACCGGTTCCCCCCCGCCCGAATCGGGAGGCGGGCTTCCGGCCGGAATAATCGGCAGCGGTGATGAGGCAGGCATAGAGTCAGGGCAAGGCCTTCGAGCATTGCGCCTAGCTGCTTCCAATCGGTCCGTTCGAGACCAACCTAAGCCCGAACGAATCAGTGAAGTTACCTACGGCCCCACTCTCCGATTCGCGCGGGCTGAAACCGGATAGGCGATGCCTGGCAGGCCGGCAGGCCAACCCACCAGCGCTTTCAAGCATCGACCCAAATCACCAATTTTTAAGGGGGAAATGCGTGGGGGGCAGGGCCGCTTGAGTAGACTCCGTTTTGCCCGCGCCATCTCTAGCACGCAGCGGGCTTTCATGGCCCGCGGCACCCCACCCTGCGAAACGCCCCGGTTCAGCTCAAATCCCGGAATGAACCGAAGCCGGGATCGAAGAGACGCCGGTACGTGCGCACCACCATCCCGTCAGTCTGTCCGGCGAGAAAATCACAGATGCGGCGTGCTTTACCGTCCTGCGTTTTTTCCGCTTCGATGAGCCGGCTGACGTTCGGCGGGAGTATCCGGATGCTGCGTTCATTACGCTCGGCGTAGTTTTCCCAAATGGCGTTGTAGATCGCCATCAGGATCACCCGCGCCTTGTGCTCCAGCTGTTCGAGTTGGGGACTTTCAAAAATAATGTCGTTGGCCATTTTCTTGAAGAACTCCGCCTCGTTGAGCGCCGATTCCTCGACTACCAGCTCGTATTTGTA